>DASVTJ010000545.1:0-6253 GCA_036387635.1 Duganella sp. | reverse complement strand
TGCAAAAAGTATCGGCCTGCTCGCACATCCAGCCCTACCTGGGCATTTGCGCCTGCGGCGAAGTCAAACACCACGCGATCGGCCAGAAAGACGCCGTCGCATCGTACCTGGCGGCGCCCGAAGGCTGGACCCACCACCATTAATTTTCGGCCGGCCCTCAAGTTTTCGCGTGGCGGACCGTTATAGAAGTATTATCAAACGGAATCTGCCATGTCCAATCTCTCCGCACTCGGCGCCCGTGCTTTGCCGGCGTCCTACACTGCCGCCACGCCACCCAACGACGGCAAGCCCGCCGGCGCGCTCGCCACGCAAAAGAGCAACGGCGCAGCTTCGTCGCCGCTTTCGCTGTCCAGCAACGCGCTGGACATGCAAAAACGCGTCGCCTCGGTCGGCAACGCCACCATCGATTTCGCGCAGGACCTGATGAGCAGCTTCACGCAGGCCTTGTTCGGCGACGCCGCCAAGGGCGCCACGATCGACTTCGACTCGGCCAGCCTGGAGGCGTCGTCCAGCTACGCGCTGGGCGTGCAGCAAAGCGCGGGGCCGAACGGCACCAGCTCGCTGGCCGCCTTCAGCCTGACGGACAGCTCGCACTTCATCGGCAAGGGCACGATCACCACCGCCGACGGGCGCAAGTTCGATTTCGAGGTCGAAGTCCAATACGACTTCCAGCTTGACGCCGCCGCCAGCCAGACGAACAGCGGCAGCCTGCCGCAGTCCGACAAGGTGCGCGACAAGGCTGCCAACGCCGCCGACAACGCCGCAGCCGATAAAGCCGGCCGCCCTTCCCGTACCGGCGCTGGCGCCGACCTGCCGACCGTGCAGCTGCCGAACATCGATTTCGCCGGCACGCTGGCCGACCTGTTCCAGTTGATCGGCCGCGATTTGCAATCGGCGCTGTCGACCTCCGACGACATTGGCCAAAACGGCGAAGGCGTCGACCGCAACGCGCTGCGCAGCCTGTCGCTACGCCTGCTCAATCTCGTCGACAGCAAGGACGCCGGCACCTATACCGCGCCGACGCCCGCCGACCAGGCCAAGTCGGCGGCGGCCTACGGCGGCCAGGCCGGCGCGCCGGGCAAGCTGGGCGCCGATAACGCCGGCGGCGGCAGGTTCACCGGCGGCCCGTCCGGCAGCGTCGATCCGGCGGTGGCGTCGGCCCCTGCGGCCGATTCCGTCGCCAAGCCGGTCGCCATGGCGAGCGCCGATTCCGTGGCCGCCGACTCCCCGGCCGTCGACGCGACCAACGACGACAAAGGCGCCGCCGGCACCGACAGCTGACCGCCAAGTATAATAAGCGCCTCACCAAGGAAACGCCGACTGGGATGAACCGCATCCCCGGCGTTTTTTGTGCTTGTGTTTTTTGTGTTTGTTTTCAGCCGCTTATTTCAACTGTTTATTCCTACCGATTGCCCGCCATGTCCGTACAAACTCCCGCCACCCCGATTCCGCAGCAGATACACTGGGAGGAAAACGGCGTGCAGTGCTCCGCGCGCTGGCGCTCCGAGGCCGGCATGCCGCCGCCCAAGCGCGTGATGATTGCCGACGACCGCCTCAACGCGGACGTGGCCTACCGCCTGGCGTGCGAGGGCACCGCGCTGCTTTGGCGCGGCGACTTCCAGAACGCGCGCCAGCTGCTGCAAGCGCTGGCGCGCCGCGCCGACATCAAAGGTAAGCCGTCGAAGAAGGCCAAGCCGGCCAAGACGTCGGCCCAAACGCCGGCCACGCCGACCGACGCCTTCCACCTGCACCGCCAGGCGCAGTCGCAGCGCGCCCGCACCCTGGCCATGCTGCTGATTCCGTTCGACGCCGGCTACGCCATTCCGCTGCGCCGCGCGCCGGACGTGCAGCTGGCCTGCAACGAAGCCTACGGCCGCTTCGAGGAGCCCTTCGTCGCCTCGCTGCGCGAGCTGCTCGGCCTGATCGGCGCACACGAATGGCGCCGCACCGGCGTCGAGATCCCGGCGCTCGAAGCGCGCATCCACCCGCACTACGGCGTGTTCTCGCCGGTGCGCGGCGAATATGTCGAGCTGGTGGCCAACACGCCGCTGCCGGCAGGCGTGCAGCTGGCCTACGACATCGGCGCCGGCACCGGCGTGCTGTCGGCGGTGCTGGCCAAGCGCGGCATCGCCCGCGTGATCGCCACCGACCAGGACCCGCGCGCGCTCAGCTGCGCGCGCGAAAACCTGGCGCGGCTCGATCTGGACGGCCAAGTCGAGCTGTTGCAGGTCGATTTGTTCCCGGACGGCCGCGCGCCGCTGGTCGTCTGTAACCCGCCGTGGGTGCCGGCGCGACCGAACTCGCCGATCGAACACGCCGTCTACGATCCCGACAGCCGCATGCTGCGCGGCTTCCTGGCCGGCCTGGCCGACCACCTGACGCCCGGCGGCGAAGGCTGGCTGATCCTTTCCGACCTGGCCGAGCATCTGGGCCTGCGTCCGCGCGACGAGCTGATGGCGTGGATCGCCGCCGCCGGCCTGAAGGTGATCGACCGCCACGACGTGCGGCCAACGCACCCGCGCGCCGCCGACGCCACCGACCCATTGCACGCCGCCCGCGCCGCCGAGGTGACGTCGCTGTGGCGCCTGGCTGCCGCTTAACCGTTTGATCCGCATCAAAACGCTGGCGTGCGGCGTTTGACCGCGCCCGCCGCCTGGCGCAAGATTTCCGGCTGAGTCGATGACACAGACGGAGACCATCATGCACACTGCGGAAATATTGCAAACGATCCGCCGGCTTCAGAGCGAATTCCAACAGGTCGGGCTCGAGAACGTCGGCGGATTATCGGCTCAGCTGGAAAAGATGCGCCGCTACTTCGACATGACGACACCCGGCATACGTGCCGGCGCCATCGCGCAGCCGCTGGACCCGGACTACCAGATCGATCTGGAGCTGGAAAAAACCGAACACGCCATCAGCCATGTGTACCGCGAAGTGCGGCGCGTCCGTGGCCGGCGCGCACAGCCCCCTTCGGCTGCCGTCGAAACCGTCTTCAGCGCGGCGCGCGCGGCCTACGCCGCCGCCGTGCGGTTGCAGTGCGAAATCGGCGCACACGACGTCGGCCTCATGCGCGACACTGCCGGACACGCCCCGCAACCCCAACCATAGCTACAAGCTCAGCTGCATGCGCCGGGGTCGACGACACCATGGACCGGCCCGTATCGCATGCCTTGAAAGCAACTTATTTAAGCCCTTGCGGATGCAACCGGGGCTGTGTATAATCTGGGCCTCAGACGCGGGGTGGAGCAGTCTGGCAGCTCGTCGGGCTCATAACCCGAAGGTCACAGGTTCAAATCCTGTCCCCGCAACCAGATTCAAAAAGCCGCTGATTCTTGCAAAAGGATCAGCGGCTTTTCCTTTTGCGGCGCGCCGTTGCGCGAAAGCGCGCACGCTTGCGATGCGCTTCCGTCGCACCCCTCCCCCTCCGTATAATCTGCGTGACACTGGAATCACAGATTCCCCATCCACAGAGGAGAGACGACATGTTTAATCACATCATGATCGGGTCGAACGACATCGAACGGTCCAAGCTGTTTTACGACGCGGTGCTCGGCACGCTGGGCGTGGGCGCGCCGTTGTTGAACAAGGCGCCGTCCGGCCATACCCGCTATTTCTACCGCCACAACGGCAACAGCTTCGGCATCACCGAACCGATCAACGGCGAACAAGCCACCGCCGGCAACGGCGCCACCATCGGCTTCAAATGCACGTCGTTCGATCAAGTAAAGAGTTTCCACGATACGGCGGTGGCCCTTGGCGGCACCTCCATCGAACAACCGCCAGGGCTGCGCGAGAGTAGTTTGGGCGCCATGCACCTGGCTTACGTGCGCGACCCGGACGGCAATAAGCTCTGCGCCATCCACTACGTCAAGTAGGGCAACGGCATCGGCAGGCCAGTAACGTCCACCACGTCCACCACGCCCGCCACGCGACAACTGGCGTTCCGCTACTTTGAATGTTTGATGCTATCCTTTGGCTCTCACCCTTGCCGAAGCCAATAAATGCCCATTCATCAAGCGTTCGACCTGAAGCAGCGTAACAATATCAACGTCCATGGCGACGGCGACGGTAAGCCGACGATGGTGCTGCTCCACGGCTTTGGCTGCGACCAAAGCATGTGGCGCCTGCTGGTGCCGGCGTTTCGCGAGCAATACCGCGTCATGGTGTTCGATCTAGTCGGCAGCGGCAGCTCCGACCTGTCCGCGTACGACAAAACCAAATACTCCACCTTGCACGGCTACGCGGACGACCTGGTCGAGATCCTCGAGCACCACGCGGCCGGGCCGGTGATCTTCGTCGGCCACTCGGTGAGCGCGATGATCGGGCTGCTGGCGTCGAATCGCGCGCCGCACCACTTCGCCGCGCAAATCATGGTCGGCCCGTCGGCGTGCTATATCGACGACGCGCCCTACCGCGGCGGCTTCTCGCGCGAGGACATCGACGACCTGCTCGACACGATGGCGGGCAACTACCTTGGCTGGTCCAGCACCATGGCCCCGGCCATCATGGGCGCGCCCGAGGCGCCCGAGCTCGGCGTGGAATTGACCAACAGCTTTTGCCGTACCGATCCCGATATCGCCAAGCATTTCGCGCGCGTCACGTTCCTGTCGGACCATCGCGACGACCTGGCCAAATCGACGATCCCGACGTTGATCCTGCAATGCAGCGACGACCTGATCGCGCCGAGGGAAGTGGGCGACTTCATCCACGGCGCCATCGCCGGCAGCACGCTGGCGATAATCGAGAACACCGGCCACTGCCCGCACCTGAGCGCGCCGGCCGCCAGCATCGACGCCATGCGCGCGTACTTGTCGACACCGCCGGCCGCGCCGCGTTGAACCATGCTCGAGCGACGCGCCGCCGGCCGGGATCTATGGGAGCAAGCGCCGTGCGGCCTGCTCATCGCCGCGCCCGACGGTACGGTGCTGCGCGCCAACGTGACGTTGTCGCGCTGGCTCGGCTATGAATTACCCGAGCTGATCGGCCACAAGCGCTTTCCCGACCTGATGCCGATGGGTGCGCGCGTGTTCCTGCAAACCCACTGGACGCCGCTGTTGCAGATGCAGGGATCAGTGTCGGAAGTGCAGTTGGACCTGTTGCACAAGGACGGGCAGCGGGTGCCGATGATGCTCAGCGCCGTCCGGCGCCATCGCAACGGCGCGCTCCAGGACGAGATCGCCTTGCTGAGGGCGACCGACCGCAAGCTGTTCGAGCGCGAGCTGATCGCGGCGCGGGCCAAGGCCGAGGCGGCCGCAAGCGATCTGGAACTGGCGCAGGCGCGCTTGCGCCTCGCCAACGACGCCTTGGCCGCCGAGGACCGCCGCAAGGACGAATTTCTCGCCACGCTGGCGCACGAGCTGCGCAATCCGCTGGCGCCGATGTCGAACGTGCTGGCCACGATGCGCCTGCGCGGCGTCGACGCCGGCCCGGCCGCGCGCGAACTCGGCGTGCTGACGCGCCAGGTGGTGCAGATGACCCGCTTGGTCGACGACTTGATGAATGTGTCGCGCATCAGCCAGGGCAAGATCGACCTGCGCCTGGAGCCGACCGACCTGGTCCAGACGCTCCAGTTCGTTGCCGAGGAGGCCATGCTGTCGATCCGCGCGGCTGGCCAGTCGCTGCGGCTGGACCTGCCGCCGCGCGGCGTCTGGGGCAATGTCGACCGCGCGCGGGTGACGCAGATCGTCGCCAATTTGCTCAACAACGCCAGCAAGTACAGCCCTCCGGGCGCGCACTTGCAGTTGGCGGCGAAGGTGGCGGACGGGTTCGCCGTCATCGACGTCGTCGACGACGGCATGGGCATTCCCGCCGACCAGCTGCTGGGCATCTTCGACATGTTCTCGCAATTGACGCCGGCGCTCGAGCGCGCGCAGGGCGGGCTGGGCATCGGTCTGGCGCTGGTCAAGGGCTTGGTGACCCTGCACGGCGGCGACGTCGCGGCGCACAGCGCCGGCGTCGGACGGGGCAGCCGCTTCACAGTGCGCCTGCCCGTGATCGACGCGCCGGCGGCGGGCGCCGGCGAACCGGCCGCGCCCGACAGCGCGCAGAACGATAGCGCAAGCGTCGTCATCGTCGACGACAACGTCGACGCCGCAGAGACGCTGGCGGCGGCCATGGAAATGCTGGGCTACCGGACCATCGTCGCCCACACCGGGCTGAACGCGCTGCACGCGATCGGCAAGTCGCTCCCGGACGCCGCCGTGCTCGATATCGGCCTGCCGGACATGAACGGCTACGAGCTGGCCAAGGCCAT
>DASVTJ010000544.1:0-5475 GCA_036387635.1 Duganella sp. | reverse complement strand
CGCTTGCCGGCCTCGGTCAGCGCGACGCTGCGCGTGGTGCGGTTGAACAAGCCGATTCCCAGCCGGTCCTCCAGCGTACGCACCGCGTAGCTGACCGCGGACGCCGACAGCGCCAGGTCGGCCGCCGCCTTGCGAAAGCTGCCGTGCCGCGCCACCGCCGCGAATACCGCCAAGTGGGCCAGATTATCGAGCTGCATGATTATGCAAATTTCCTGTTCAATACGTGCAAGTGTTCACGCTTGTTTGCTGGAGCCATCGGCAATTATAGTGCAATTACCCGCAACAATCCCTCGTCTTCAAGGAGTCCCCCATGTCCCAAGCGCACGGCTATGCCGCCCACGATCCGCATTCTCCCCTGGTCCCGTTCACCTTCGAACGCCGCGCCCCCGGCGTCAACGACGTCGCCATCGACATCCTCTACACCGGCGTCTGCCATTCCGATCTGCATCAAGCCCACAACGACTGGGGCGGCTCGCTGTACCCGATGGTGCCGGGCCACGAAATCATCGGCCGCGTTACCGAAGTGGGCAGCGGCGTCACCAAGTTCCAGGTCGGCGATCTGGCCGGCGTCGGCTGCATGGTCGATTCGTGCCGCCACTGCTCGGCCTGCAAGGAATACCTGGAACAATATTGCGAAGAAGGCCCAACCGTTACCTACAACGGCAAGGAACGCGGTAGCGA
The DNA here is from genome assembly GCA_036387635.1 of Duganella sp. Taxonomy (GTDB): domain Bacteria; phylum Pseudomonadota; class Gammaproteobacteria; order Burkholderiales; family Burkholderiaceae_D; genus Rugamonas. The sequence continues at coordinate 4,794 of DASVTJ010000544.1, read as the reverse complement.
TCAGCTGACCTTCGGTGGCTACTCGGACTTCATCGTCGTCGACCATCACTTCGTGGTGAAGGTCTCGCCCGAGCTGGACCTGAAGGCCGTGGCGCCGTTGCTGTGCGCCGGCATCACCACGTTCTCGCCGCTGCGCCATTGGAAGGTCGGTCCGGGACAGAAAGTCGGCGTCATCGGCCTCGGCGGTCTGGGCCACATGGGCGTGAAGTTCGCCAAGGCCATGGGCGCGCATGTGGTGATGGTGACGACGTCGCCGGAAAAAGGCCAGGACGCCACGCGCCTGGGCGCCGACGAGGTGCTGCTGTCGCGCGACGAGGCCGCCATGAAGGCGCACGCCAACAGCTTCGATTTCCTGCTCAACACGGTTCCGGTGTCGCACGACATCAATCCGTACCTGGGCTTGTTGCGGCGCGACCGCACGATGGCGATGGTTGGCGTGCTGACCGAACTCGATCCGCCACCATCCGGCGGCAGCCTGATCATGGGCCGCAAGTCGGTGGCCGGTTCGGCCATCGGCGGCATGGCCGAGACGCAAGAGATGATGGACTTCTGTGCCGAGCACAACATCGTCAGCGACGTCGAGATGATCGCCATCCAGGACATCAACCAGGCTTATGAGCGGCTGGTGAAAAACGATGTGAAGTATCGCTTCGTGATCGACATGGCGTCGCTGAAGAAAGAGATTGACTAAGCCATCAAGTTAACGTAAACCGCCGGGCACCGCATCATCGCGCCGCCCGGCGTTTTTGCGCCATGGCGCCGCCTACTTTTCGGCCTGCCCCAACGGTGCCAGGCGACGCAAACGCAAGGCCACCAGCATCGCCAGCGACAGCGCCACACCCAGCACCATCACCACGCCGGGCCAGCCGTTGCGGCCCCACATGACGCCGGTGGCCGAGCCGATCACGCTGGAACCGAGGTAATAGAAAAACAAATACAGCGCCGACGCCAGCGCCTTGTTGGTCAGCGCGCGCCGTCCGACCCAGCTGCTGGCGACCGAGTGCGTGGCAAAGAAGCCGTAAGTGAACAAGGCTACGCCGAGCAAAATCAGCGGCAGCCAGTTCGACAACGTCAACACCAAACCGGCAAGCATGATCGTCATCACCGCCCACAATACGTGGCGACGGCCGAAGCGGTCGGCCAGGCGGCCGGCCCAGACCGAGCTATAAATCCCCAGCAAATACAGGAACGAGACCGCGCCGACCAGACTATGGTTCAAGCCGAACGGCGCGCCCAGCAAACGATAGCCGATGTAGTTGTACAGGCTGACGAACGCGCCCATCAGCAAGAACGCCAGCGCGAACATCCACGGCAGGCCGGGATCGGACAGGTGCGTCTTGAAACCGACGGCCATCGCCCGCAAGCCGCCGCCGGCCGGCACGAAATGCCGCGACGGTGGCAGGCTGCGCCAGAATTCGCAAGCTGCCGCGACGCCGGCCACGCCCACCGCGCCGACTGCCAGCCGCCACGTGAAGTGGTCGCTGAGCACCGACGTGATCACCCTGCCCGCCATGCCGCCAAAGGCGCTGCCACTAATATATAAGCCCATCGACAGCCCCAGCGAACCCGGTTCGATTTCCTCGCCCAGATACGCCATGGCGATCGCCGGCATGCCGCCCAGCGCCATACCGAGCAACGCGCGCATCGCCAGCAATTGCGGGTACGTATGGGCGAACGCGCACAGTATCGTCATCAGCGCGGCGATCGCCATCGCCGCCACCATCAACGGCTTGCGGCCGAGCCGCTCCGACACCGCGCTTGACGCCACCAGCGACAACGCCAGCGCACCGGTCGATACCGACAACGCCATGCTGCTCTGCGCCGCGCTCAACGCAAATTCGTGCGACAGCAGCGGCATCAGCGGCTGCACGCAATACAGCAGCGCGAAACACGAAAAGCCGCCAAAGAACATGGCGCGGTTGCTACGCGTGAATTCGGCGCTGCCGCCGGCGATGCGCGGCGCCGGCACGAACGGCGCGGGCGGCGCGGGCGGGAGCGGCAAGGCGGATGCCGCGCTTGATGACACGTGGGACGACACGCTTGAAGACATGATGGTGTTCCGATGCAAAACTCGATGGCTTCATCTTAGGATTGCGTCGATCCACTGTCCAATATATATTTGAGCCGTTAGTCATACTTTATAAGTATAAGGAAAGGAACACACCTCGATGGAACTGCGTCACCTGCGCTACTTCGTGGCCGTCGCCGAAGAGTTGAGTTTTACCCGCGCGGCCGAGCGGCTGCACATCGGCCAGCCGCCGCTCAGCCACCAGATCCAGATGCTGGAGGCCGAAGTGGGCGCGCAACTGCTGGAGCGCAGCAAGCGCTGGGTGCGCCTGACGGAGGCCGGAAAACTGTTCCTGGACGATGCGCGCCGCGTGCTGGCGCTGTCGGAGCAGGCGGTGCAGACCGCGCGCCGAGCCGAACGTGGGGAGGTGGGCGAATTGCGCGTCGGCTTCACGTTTTCGACGCCGCTGACGCCGCTGTTCGCGACCGTGATCAACCGTTACCGGCAACGTTATCCGGGCGTGACGCTGACCTTGCATGAGCGCTCGACCTTGGCGCAGATCGAAGCGATCGCCGGCCGCGAGCTGGACCTGGGCTTGGTGCGACCGCCGGAAGCGACGCTGCCGGAGGCGGTGACGACGACCGAATTGCGGCGCGATCCGCTGGTGCTGGTGCTGCCGGAGGACCATCCGCTGGCGAAAAAGGAAACGCTGTGGTTCAGCGACCTGGAGGGTCAGCCGCTGGTGATGTATCCGAAGACCGCCGGCACCGGCATCCATCCGCAGATTTTCCGGCTGTGCCGGGAGGCCGGCTTCGAGCCCACCATTTCGATGGAGGCCGGCGAGGCCTCGACGATGGCGGGGCTGGTGGCGGCCGGCTGCGGCATTTCGGTGCTGCCCAGTTCGTTCGACATCATCCGCCTGAGCGGCGTGTGCTACCGGCCGCTGGCCGATCCCGAAGCGACCACCGCGCTGTTGCTGGCGCAGCGCAAGGACGAGATATCGCCGCTGGTGGCCGCGTTCAGGGCCATCGCGCTGGAGGCTGCAAATGCGTGACGGCGGTGCGTGGATAAGCCGCCAGCAACGCACACTTCAGCTACGAATAATCGGCATCCAGTTCCGAGCCGGCATAATTCTCCAGCTCGGCGAACAAGGTCTTCATCGCCGTGCGGCCCTTGATGTGCTGAATCACCGTGCAAGTCTGGCGATAGCTGTCGATCCGGTCCAGCAACACCGGATGATGCTGCACCGGCACCTTGGCCACCAGCGCCGCCCAGCCCTCCTCGAAGTCCGGCTTGTTCTTACGCACCGATTTCACGAAGCGTTCGAACTCCTTCTGCCCGGTGCGCGCCACCACGCGGCCGCCACCTTCGATCGCGAAGATGATCGACAGCGCGATCACGCCCTCGGCGTTCAGGTCGGTATCGCTGACCGGACCGTCGGTGTTGTGCCGGCGCAGCCAGCCAGCCAGGCGCACGATCGCCTGCACCTCCTTGCGCTGCTTGAGCATGATGTTGTAGCGGTCGGCGCCGTTCCAGTTCTGGTTCGGATCGGTCTGGCACAGCTCGATGAACAGATCGCGCAAGCGGCGCGCCGAGTACACCGGATCGGTGTCGTACTCGCCGACCAGCGTATCTTCCGGCAACGCCGACAGATCCTTGATCATGCGGAAGCCGATCTGGAACGCATGCTCGGCGCCGTGCTCGATCAGGTAGTCGAGCGCGCCCAGGTCGGTCTCGTTCGGGATCACATGATCGAGCCCGAGCGAGACGCCGCCCACCGTCAACAGCAGCGCCTTCTGGATGCCGTCGGCGGTGCGGTCGTTGGTGAACTTTTCGGCCACCATCGCGGTGATGCCGGTCAGCTCGTCGGCCAGCGTGTAGGCGGCCTCGTCGTCCGGATGGATCGCCAGTTGCTGGATCGCGCGCGTCAGGCGCGGCAAATTCTCGACGACTAAGGCTGGCAGCATCGCTTCGGTATCTTTCGAGTATTCCATCACGAGAAGATGCCGGTGCCGACGCTGCGGCGCGAACCAGACTTGGCACTGCGCGTGGACGGCACCTGCTTGCGCAAGCGGTACAGCAATTCCTTGGTCGAGCGCTGCAGGAAGGTCGGCTCGTCGTCCGGGTCGTCGCTGAACTCGGCGTCGGCCAAGTCGGCGCTGTGGCGGAACTCGGGGAACAACTCGAACAGCGAACGGTCCCAGCCGTCTTCCGACGCCTGCGCCAGCGCGATCGCCAGCGGCACGACATCGTTGTCGGACGAGGTCTGGCCGGTCAGGTACGGGCCCTTGGCGATGATCTCGCCGGCCACTTCCAGAATCTCCTTCGGCGCCATCGAGAACAGGATGGCAAAGATGGTGGCGCCGTGGTCGGTCGCCGAGGCCGCCTGCAACAGCTCGCTGCGGCGCTCCTCGTCGTCGGTCGAGAACACCACGCCGTGCACGTGGGCGAACAGCGACTCGGCGATGCGCTCGGGGTCATCCTCGATCAGGTCGTCCTGCCAGGTCGCGGCGAAGAAGGCCAGGCTGTCGGCCCAGGCCTTGGGCGGCACCAGCAGCGTGGCCAGCGACATCTTGCCGCCGTCAAAGCCGGCCATGTGCAGCGCGGTCACTTGCGGCGGGATGTTGCTCAGTACTTCCACCACCGCCAGGTCGCCGAACTGGTCGGCCGCCTCGGCGAAGGCTTGCTCGGCGTGGCCCAGCGAGCCGGCCAGCACCAGCTCGGTCACCTGTTTGCTCAAGGCTGGCAGGTTGCTTGTTTTGTCGTCGGACATGGTTAATCCTCCT
>DASVTJ010000543.1:0-2748 GCA_036387635.1 Duganella sp. | reverse complement strand
TGTTTTGAACTGACTATGAACGCACCTCACACCAACTTGCTGGACTTCGATCCCGCGCAGCTCATCGCTTACTGCGGCGAGTTGGGGGAGAAGCCGTTCCGCGCCAAGCAACTGCAACGCTGGATCCATCAATTCGGCGCGTCCGATTTCGACGCCATGACCGATCTGGCCAAGTCGCTGCGCGAAAAACTGAAAACCCGCGCCCACGTCACGGCGCCGGCCATCATCAGCGACCACACGTCCACCGACGGCACCCGCAAATGGCTGGTCGACGTCGGCAACGGCAACGCGGTCGAAACCGTGTTCATCCCGGAAGAAAACCGCGGCACCTTGTGCATTTCCACCCAGGCCGGCTGCGCCGTCAACTGCCGTTTCTGCTCGACCGGCAAGCAGGGCTTTAGCCGCAACCTGACGGTTGGCGAAATCATCGGCCAGCTTTGGATGGCCGAGTTCGAACTGCGCCGCACCAAGGGCATCGAGCCGGGTCCGAAAGGCGAGCGCCAGATCACCAACGTCGTGATGATGGGCATGGGCGAACCGCTGCTGAACTTCGAGCCGACCGCCACCGCCCTCAAGCTGATGCTCGACGATAACGCCTACGGCCTGTCGCGCCGCCGCGTCACCTTGTCGACCTCCGGCGTGGTGCCGATGATGGACAAGCTGTCGCAGGAAGTGCCGGTGGCGCTGGCCGTCTCGCTGCACGCGTCCAACGACGAGCTGCGCAACAGCCTGATCCCGCTCAACAAGAAGTACCCGCTGAAGGAACTGATGGCCGCCTGCAAGCGCTATCTGGAATTCGCGCCGCGCGACTTCATCACCTTCGAATACTGCATGCTCGACGGCGTCAACGACTCCGACGAGAACGCGCGCGAACTGGTGGCGCTGGTGCAGGACCGCGAATTCGGCGTCAACTGCAAATTCAACCTGATCCCGTTCAATCCGTTCCCGGAGTCCGGCCTGCTGCGCTCGAAGAATCCGCGCATTAAGTCGTTCGCCCAGGTACTGATCGACGCCGGCATCGTCACCACCATCCGCAAGACGCGCGGCGACGATATCGACGCCGCCTGCGGCCAGCTGGCCGGCGAAGTGCAGGACCGCACCAAGGTCAATCAGCGGATGGAAAAGATGGCCGAGTACCAGCAAAAGTTCGGCGCCAATTTCGGCAAGATCGTGGAGATCACTTCCTGATGACACTTCTGGCGCAGCGTAGCCGGCGGCTCGTCGCGCTTGGGTTGATCCCGGCGCTGGCGGGAGCGTTGGCCGGCTGCGCCTCGGCGCCGGATCGTGGGACCAGTGGCACCATCGGCAACAGCGGCAAGGCCGAACTGACCACCGCGTCGGACCAGACCAGCGCCCAGCGCAAGGTCGAGATCCGCATGCAGCTGGCGGTCGGTTATTATGAGCAGGGCCAGTACTCGTTCGCGCTCGACGAAGTCAAGATGGCGCTGGTGGCCGATCCGCAATACGCCGACGCCTACGGCATGCGCGGGCTGATTTACCAGGCCATGGGCGAGACCGGCCTGGCCGAGGATAATTTTGTCCGCGCGCGCAAACTGGCGCCGGCCAATCCGGATCTGGCGAACAATTACGGTTCTTTCCTGTGTCAGAGCGGCCGGGTGGCCGAGGCGATGCCGTTGTTCGAGGCGGCGCTGGGCAACCGCAGCTACCGTTCGCCGGCGTCTGCCGCCAACAACGCCGGGGCCTGCGCGCTGAAGACCAAGGACTACGCCAGCGCGGAGCGTTATCTGCTGCAAGCCTTGCAGTTGACGCCCGACCTGCCGGCCACCAACGAAAATCTGGCGCGGGTATATTTTGAAAAGCGCGATTATGTGCGCGCCAATTTCTTCGTCACCCGTCTGAACAAGGTGGCAAAGATGGAGAGCCTGACGGCCGACGTGCTGTGGCTTGGAATTAAGGTGCAGCATAAGGTGGGCGATACGGGAGCTGAAGCTGGCTGGGCGACGCAATTGCGCCGCCACCACCCCGGCTCGACCGAATATGCTGCTTATCAACGTGGGGCGTTTGATGAGTGAGACAGGGAAACCAATGAATTCAGAGTGGGCAGAACCGCCGAAAAAAGACCAGGGCAGCAGCAGCCTGGCCCCGCCCGGAGCACAACTGGCCGCCCAGCGCGAAGCGATGGGTTTATCGGTGGAGCATATCGCCGACCAGCTGAAACTGGCGCCGCGCCAGGTCGTCGCGCTCGAAGCCGGCGACTACGCGTCGTTGCCGAACATGGCCGTGGTGCGTGGCTTCGTCCGCGCTTACGCCAAGGTGGTCAAGCTCGATCCCGCCCCGCTGGTGGCCATGATCGCCGTGATCTCGCCCACCAGTCCCGAAGCGGCGCCGCCGCGCAGGGAGCGGGCCGCCTCGTTTTCGGAGTCGAGCTTTCCGCTGATGACCGGCCGCTCGTCCGGCCGTGGCGTCTGGATGGCGGCGGCGGCCGTGCTGGTCGCGGCCCTGGTCGGCGCCGGCGTGTACGCGTACCAGAGCGGCATGATTTCGAGCTCGCTGCTCGATCGCGCCGCAACGCCTGGCGACACCGCCGCCACCGGTGCGAGCGCGGTGACCGAGTTGCCCAAGCCGATCGATTCGACCACGCCGCTTGAGACCACGCTGGTCAAGCCGGGCCAGGAGGCGACGACGCTGCTGTCGCCGAACGTGCCGTTGATTTCGGTGCCGCCGCCGGGCGGATCGGCCACGCCGGCGCCGGCGACCGGCACTGCGCCGGCCGGCACCGCGCCAGGT
>DASVTJ010000542.1:0-7051 GCA_036387635.1 Duganella sp. | reverse complement strand
GAGCCGCATCCGATCGAGGCCGAGAGCTTCCGCATCATCGCTGCGGGGCGCGACTGGACCCCGTTCCCGCAGGACCAGCTGACGGTGCTGCAACGGCTGGTGCACACCAGCGGCGACTTCGACGCCGTCAACGATATCTACTTCTCGCCCGGCGCCATCGACAGCGGCATCCGCGCGCTGTTGCGCTGCAAGCGGGTGCTGACCGACGTGACAATGGTGCAGACCGGCCTGAAACGCGCGCTGCTGGAAGAGCTGGGCATCGATACCTGGTGCGGCGTGCATGACCGCGAAACGCACTTGATGGCCGAGCAGTACGGCATCACGCGCTCCGCCGCCGGTATCCGGCGCGGCTGGGAGAAGTTCGGCAACGACGTCGTGGTGTCGATAGGCGACGCGCCAACCGCCATCTTCGAAACGGTGCGGCTGATCCGCGACCACGGCTGGCGCCCGCAATTGGTGATCGCGCTGCCGGTCGGATTCGTCGGCACGCGCGAGAGCAAGGACGCGCTGAGGCGCTGCCTGCAAGTGCCGCGCATTACCAACAGCGGCACGCGCGGCGGCTCGCCGTGGGCGGCCAGCGTGGTCAATGGCTTGCTGATCGATGCGCTGAATCAGCTTGCGGGTTGTCAGCTGGCGGGCGATGACGCTGGCTGAACGCCAGCCTTTCGACTTGGGCGTGCTGGCCTTGAATGGCCTGCGGCGCGGACGCACGACGGGCAGCTGCGCGACGGCGGCGGTGAAATCGGCGCTGACGCTGCTGCTGCAGGGCGAGCGTGGGACGGAAGTGGATATCAGTCTGCCCGATGGCGTGCATTTTTTGACGGTGCCGATACAGCGCGTCGACTGGCTCGACGCGCAAGCGGTGCGGGCGGAGGTGCTGAAGGACGGCGGCGACGATCCGGACAACACGCACGGCGCCACCATCTTCGCCGAGGTGCGGCGCAACGCGGCCAGTGAGATAAGGTTTTTCGCCGGGCGCGGCGTCGGTATCGCCACCGCGCCGGGTTTGCGCGTAGCGGTAGGCGAGCCGGCCATCAACCCGGTACCGCGCCAAATGATGCGGCAGGCCGTGGCCGAGGTGCTGGCGGACGCGATGGACGAGCCGGCGGATGCGGGCTTCGATCTGACCATCGGTTGCGAGGGCGGCGAGATCATCGCCAAAAAGACCTTCAACCCGAGGCTGGGTATCCTCGGCGGCATCTCGATCCTGGGTACCTCGGGGATCGTCGAGCCGATGTCGCTGGCGACCTGGATCGCCTCGGTCGAAGTGTATGTGCGGGTGGCGTTGGCCGGGGGCCAGCAGTGCGTGGCCTACCTGCCGGGGAAAATAGGCCGTGAGTATGCGCGCGATGTGCTGCTACTGCCGGAACAGCGCACCGTGCAGATCGCGAATTTTCTGGGCGATGCGCTCGACTTCACGCAGCGGGTGCTGGCCGAGGATGGCCGCACGCTCGACGTGTTGTGGCTGGCCGGGCATCCCGGCAAGCTGGCCAAGGTGCTCGACGGCGCCTGGGATACGCATTCAAGCAAGAGCAATATGGCCATGGGCGGCGTGGCGCGGGTGGCCGCGCAGTGGGGCTATGCCCCGGAAGTGGTGAACGACATCGAAACAGCAAACACAGTGGAAGCGGCAATGGAACGATTAAAGCAGGAACCCGGTGCGCCGGCATTTTGGCGCGAGATTGAGCGCCGCATCGGCGAACTGGCGCACGCGCGCGTGCCGGCGGTGAAGCGGCTGGAGGTGCGCTTGTTCGACCTCGCCGGCAATCTGCTGGGGGGGCGGGCATGAGCGGCGCCATCGATAGCACGGGACTGGGCACCCTGTGGGGCATCGGCGTCGGTCCGGGGCCGGCCGGCTATCTGCCGCTGGCCGCCTTGGAGGCGTTGCGGCAAGCGGACCTGGTGTACGCACCGCGTGCCCGCGGCGCCGCCGACTCGGTGGCGCTGCAATGCCTGGCCGGCACCGGGTTCGAACCCGATCCCGCCAAGCTGCGCGAGATCGAGTTCAATATGGACCCGGACCGCGCGGTACTGAGCGAACATTACGCGCAGCTGGCGGACGCCATCGCCGCCGAACTGCGCGCCGGCCGCAATGTCGCGTACCTGACCATTGGCGACACGCTGACCTATTCGACCTACGGCTACGTGCTGGCGGCGCTGCGCGAGCGCATTCCCGATCTGCCGCAGCGCACCTTCCCGGGCGTGACCAGCTACGCGGCGGCGGCATCGGCGCTGGCGTGGCCGCTGGGCGAGGGCAAGGAGCGCGTGCTCATATTGCCATGCCCCGAAACGCCCGAGGAACTGCGGCGCGACATCGAAACCCACGACATCGTGGTGTTGATGAAGGTCGGCGCGCGCCTGGGCTGGGTGCTCGACCTGTTGCGCGAGATGGAGATCGCCCAGCACTGCGCATTCGCGCGCCGTATCGGGCTGCCGGGAGAATTGCTGGCGTCCGGCGTCGGCGATCTGGTGGCCGATGAAGCGATGGGTTACCTGGCCACCTTGCTGGTGCGCCGTACAGCACGAAAGGAACGTTGAAATGAAAGTGTACTTTGTGGGAGCCGGCCCTGGCGCCGAAGATTTGATCACATTGCGCGGCGCACGCCTGCTGGGCAGCGTAAGCATGGTCTTGTACGCCGGTTCGCTGGTGCCGGCCGCGATGCTGAACCACTGCGTTCCCGGCACCGAATTGATCGACACCGCCGAACTCGATCTGGAACAGCAGCAGGCCTGCTATGTACGGGCGCAAGCGGCCGGCACCGATGTGGTGCGGCTGCATTCCGGCGACCCGGCGATCTACGGCGCCACGGCGGAGCAGATGCGCCGCCTGGAGGCGCTGGGCATCGAGTACGAGATCGTGCCGGGCGTGTCCTCGTTCACGGCGGCGGCGGCTGCGATCCAGTCGGAGCTGACCAAGCCGGAGGTGTCGCAGAGCGTGATACTGACGCGCGTCTCCGGCCGCGCGTCGGCGGTGCCGGAGCTGGAATCGATCGCGCGACTGGCGGAACATCGCGCCACGATGTGCATTTTCCTCTCCGGTCCCCACTTGAAAAAGATCGTCGCCGATTTGTCGTTGCACTACCCGCAGGAGACGCCGGTCAGCCTGGTCTACCGCGCCACCTGGCCGGACCAGAAGATCTATCAAGGCACGCTCGGAACGGTGCTGCAGGATACCAAGCGCGGTGCGTGGAACCTGACCACGATGATGCTGGTCGGCGCGGCACTCGATAAAAACATCGCCGCCGAATCGAGCCTGTATTCGAAGGACTTCACCCACCTGTTCCGCGTGGTGAAAAAGAAGAAGGACGCGGAGTGAGCGTGATGGCCGGCGCGAGCCTGGGCATTTGGCTCGTGCGCGCCGAAGGCGAGGCGCTGGCCACCGTGCTGCAGAAGCGGCTGGGCGGCGAGATATTCAGGCCTTGGCTACAGGCCGGCATCAGCCACAAGGCGCAATTCGCCGCCAGCTATCGCTTGCACACGCAATGGATCATGGTTTCGGCAAGCGGCATCGCGGTGCGCTTTCTCGACGGACTGCCGGCCGATAAACATACCGATCCGGCGGTGGTGGTGCTGGACGAGGCGGGCCGCCACGCGATCGCGCTGCTGGCCGGCCACGAAGGCGGCGCCAATGCGCTGGCCTACCGCGTCGCCAACGTGGTCGGGGCGGTGCCGGCGGTGACGACCGCCACCGAGGCGCTCAAGCCGCTGACGGTGGGTATCGGTTGCCGCAAGGGCGTGTCCGCCGAGCGGATCGAGGCCGCGGTGATGCAGTCGTTGAGGGCCGCCGGCGACTACGGCCTGGGCGACGTGCGCGAAATGGCGACCGTCGATTTGAAGGCGGAGGAGCCGGGGTTGCTGGTGTTTTGCGAACGGCACCAACTGCCGTTGCGGGTGTTCGCGCGGGCCACGCTGGCGGCACGGTCCTGGGTCGGCAAGCCGTCCGACTGGGTGCGGCAGAACGTGGGATTGGATGGCGTGTGCGAACCGTGCGCGCTGATCGCCAGCGCGCGCGGCGCGTTGCTGGTGCCGAAAATGACTTTGGACGGCGTCGCCGTTGCAGTGGTACTGGATAAATGGATGGAAATCGAATGAGTGGTGTTTTAAATTTGGTGTCGGTCGGCCCCGGCTTCGACGACTTGATCGTACCGCGCGCCATTGCGGCGCTGCGCGACAGCGACGTGATCGTCGCCTATGAGCTGTATCTGCGCTGGATCGCGCCGCATATCGAGGGCAAGGAGATCCACACGCCGCCGCTGACGCAGGAGCGCGAACGCGCGATGCTGGCGATCGAGCACGCGCGCGCCGGCGCCAAGGTGGCGCTGATCTCCAGTGGCGATATCGGCATCTACGCGATGGCGGCGCTGGCGTTCGAGGAAATGCGCGAGGACGATACCTACGAGGTCAATGTGATCCCCGGCGTTACTTCGGCCAACGCCTGCGCCTCGTTGCTCGGGTCTCCGCTGTCGCACGATTTCGCCACGCTCAGTTTGTCGGACCTGCTGTGCCCCTGGGAGTGGATCGAGCATCGCGCGCGCCATATCGCGCAGGCCGATTTGGCCTGCGTGATGTACAACGTGCAAAGCGCCAGCCGCCAGCAAGGCGTCTACCGCGTGCTGCAGTTGATGCTGGAATCGAAGGCGCCGCACACGCTGTGCGGTGTCGTCAAGAACGCCTATCGCCCCGGCCAGCAGGTCGATATCCACCGCCTCGACGAACTGCCGTCGCTGCGGTTCGACATGCTGACCACGATCGTCGTCGGCAACCGCTTCACGATGCGCAAGCGCGGCCGCATCTTCACGCCGCGCGGCTACAACGACTGGGCGCAGCCGGAAACCGGGAGTGGGGCCGGGGAAGCGGCGCAGCAGGCCGAGTTGCCGGACAACGCGCTGTGGGTATTCTCCGGTACCAGCGACGGCAACGCGCTGGCGGCAGAATTGGCGAAGGGCCAGCAACAGCCGGTGGTGGTGTCGGCGGCCAGCGATCATGGCGGCGACATGGCGCGCCAGGATTGTCCCGGCGTTAGCGTTTGGTCGGGCCGCCAAGGCGTGGAGGCGCGTCGCCGCGTGCTGACGCAAAAGGGTGCGAGGCTGCTGCTCGATGCCACCCATCCCTACGCCAGCGGCATGTCGGAGCAGCTGATCGGATTGTCGCGCGAACTGGGCATCCCGTACCTGCGCTACGAGCGCCCCAGCCAATACCAGCCGCAGGACGGTGAACTGTGCGCTTCGATGGAGCAGGCGGCCGAACGCGCCGCCGCGCTGGGGCGGCGTATTTTCCTGGCGACCGGATCGAAGGACCTGGCGTCCTTCATGCAAACGCCGGGCGCCGCCGATCGGCAGTGGTTCGTGCGTCAAACGGCCGAACCGGAATTGATCGAGCGCGCACTGGCCTTGGGCATTCCGCGCGAACGGATCTGTGCCATGCAGGGACCTTTTTCCGCCGAGTTCAATACCGCGCTATGGCGCGATTGGGGCATCGATTGCGTGGTGACCAAGGATTCCGGCGGCGCCGGCGGCTACCTGGCCAAGGTGCGGGCCGCCAAGGAGCTGGGTGTCCCGTTGCTGGTGGTTGCGCGTCCGAAGCTCGAGTATCCGGCGCTGGTGGCCGATGTCGCGGACGTGCTGCGCGCGTGCGCCGCGTTATGAAGCAGCTGATCCCCGTCACCATCGTCACCGGCTTCCTCGGCGCCGGCAAGACCACCTTGCTGCGCGGCCTGATCGAGCGGCGCCAGACGCGCCGTCTGGCCTTGCTGATCAACGAGTTCGGCGAGATCTCGGTCGACGGCGCGCTGGTGCGCGACGGCGTCGGCGACGATCCGCAGGTGTGTATCCAGGATTTCCCGCATGGCTTGATCGCGTATGGCGACGACGTGCTGTTCGTGCCCGCGATGCAGGCGATCGCGAAGCGGCGCGCGCAGATCGACCATGTGTTGATCGAGACATCCGGTCTGGCTTTGCCGACTGCGGTGATGGAGCTGCTGCAAAGCGCGGAGCTGGCCGATGACTTCATCCTCGACGCGACGCTGGCGGTGGTCGACACGCCGTTGCTGCTGTCGGACCAGTTCGAGCACGGTCGACAAGAGGAAGGAAATGCCGCCGCCACGATGTTCGACCAGCAGCTGGAATACGCCGACGTGGTGGTGCTGAATAAAATCGATGAGCTGGACGAGGCGGCCCTGCTGCTGGCGGAGACGCGCGTGAGGCGGCGCGCGCCGAAGGTGCGTTTCCTCGAACTGGCGTACCGCGCCCAACTCGACATCCGCCTGGCGCTGGGACTGCGGCTGCACCAGCCCACCCGCACCGAGCATACCCACGTCTACACGCCGCTGGCGACGATGCCGGGACTGCGGGAGGCGCCGCTGGCCGGCCAGAGCCGCCTGAACGGCCACGCCCATTCGGGCCTTGGGGCGCACAGCCATGGCCTGGCGACGCACAAGCATTTTCACGAACAGGACCCCGGCTGGCTGTCGTTCGTTCTGCGCAGCGACGCGCCGCAGGACGCGCAGCAGCTGAAGGACGCGCTGCTGGCGGCGGCAAAGGCCGAGCCAATCCTGCGCAGCAAAGGTTATATCCGCCTGCGCGATACCGACAACGCGGTGCTGGTGCAGGGCGTGCGCGCCCGTTTGACGCTGCAACTGGATGCCGGCAAGCCGGCGGCGGCCAGTTCGCAGCTGGTTTTCATCGGCTATCACATCAACCGCGTCAAAGTCGCCGAACTGCTTTCCGAGCGCACCGGCACCGCCTGGCGCTAAACATCCCCATTTAAATAACCGAAGGAGTACTTATTAAATCGAAAACGACCCTGGCGCTGCTGGCGCTGACCTATGCCGGCTCCGCGCTGGCCCACCCCGGCCACGCCGACGGCGCGATGGCCGGCCTGATGCACCCTCTGACGGGCATCGACCACATATTGGCGATGCTGGCCGTCGGCCTGTGGGGCGCGCAGCTTGGCGGCCGCGCGCAATGGCTGCTGCCGGCCAGCTTCGTCGCTTTCCTCGCGCTCGGCGGCGCGCTTGGCATGGGCGGGGTGGGGCTGCCGATGGTCGAAGCGG
>DASVTJ010000541.1:0-7006 GCA_036387635.1 Duganella sp. | reverse complement strand
CGTGCCGGTCGTGCAGGTCGGCTTCAACATCGTGGAAGAATTCGACACCAGCGAACGCGGTGCCGGCGGATTTGGAAGCACCGGAAAACACTAAAAAAATACGGAGACCAGGGATGGCCCAGCAAAACAAGTCCAAGAAATTCGCCCTCCTGCCTGTGATCGCGGCGGCGTTGTCGCTGTCGGCCTGCTCGACCTTCAACGCACGCCAGGCCGAGGACCAGGGTCCGGTGGTGGTGCGCACCGTCGACGAAGGCGCGCCGGTTGTCACCGCCAAGATGGCCGCCGCGCGCGAGGCGCTGAGCCAGATGGTGGCATTGCAGGACCGGCTGTACCGCATTGCCGGACCTCTGTTGATCAACAACGCGGACTTATGCCGCAGCCAGGCGCGCAACCTGCTCGGCTTCACCGCCAAGAACAAATATTCGTATTCCGGCGAATTCGTCGACGCCGCGCAAGCGGTGCTGAACTACGGCGACCGCCTGGAAGTGGCCAGCGTGCTGGCCGGCAGCGGCGCCGCGCGCGCCGGCCTGCGCAAGGGCGACGTGCTGCTGGCGGCCGAAGGCAAAAGCCTGCCGACCGGCCAGCATGCCGAAACCGAGGCCGCCGCCGTCCTCGGACCGCTGGTCTCAAGCAGCCAGGCGCTGAACCTGATCGTCGAACGCAATGGTGACAACCAGGCGCTCAAGGTGCCGGTCACGCGCGCCTGCGCCTTCAAGATCGACATCGGCAACTCGGACAACATCAACGCCTACTCGGACGGCCAGCGTGTGATGATCACGCGCGGCATGGTCAACTTCGCGCAGAGCGACGAGGCCATCGCCTATGTGCTGGCCAAGGACATCGCGCACAATGTGCTCGGCCACGCCGCCAGCACGCGCTCGGCCTACACGGTCGGCAGCATCATCGACAACCTGGTCGCGGTGCGTCCCGACACGTCGATGCTGATCGGGACCGCCGGCGTCAAGCCGATGCGCCAGGAGCTCGACGGCGCGGCCGATTCGCTGTCGCTGTACATGGTCGCGCGCGCCGGCTATAACGTCGCCAACGCGCGCGCGTTCTGGCAACGCCTGGCCAGCCAGTATCCGGCCTCGGTGCTGAACGGGTACACCGCCAACCACCCGGGCGTCAATTACCGTCTGTCGGTGATCGACAAGACGGTCAAGGTTATCAAAGGTAAGCAGGCGGCGAAAAAGCCGCTGGTTCCTTGACGTGGCCATGGCGATCAAACCAGCATTGATACTGGCCGCGTTGATGCTGGCCGCGGCGCCCGGCTGGGTGCAGGCGGCGCAGTGGTCCAAGGTGGGAGGCGGCAAGGGCGAAGCGTTTTATATCGATAAGGCCAGCGTCGTCAAGAAAGACAAGACGCGCAAGGTGTGGTCGATGCACTCGTACGCCAAGCCGCAGACCACGCCCGAAGGCAAGCCTTACCGCTCCGTCAAGGCGCAGCATCTGTATGCCTGCGACGAGCGCACCATGGTGATGCTGTCGCAAGTGTTCTACCCGGAGACGATGGGCCGGGGCGAGCCGCTGGAAACCTACAAATACGAAAAATTCAGCCCCGAGGACGTGGCTGCGGACAGCGCGTTCGCCAAGGCACTGGCGAAGGTGTGCAAGCGCTGACGTCTAAAGCCGGCTGCGCGCATTGGCGAAAGCTTAGCGGAAGTTGGGAAAGTCCGGGAACAAGGTCCCCATCACCCACGTCAAGCCGCCGCAGAACACCACCGCAATAATCAGCACGATCAAAAGGCGGCCGAATTTGGGGGAGCCGTCGTCTTCGTTGTGTTCCGTCATGGCAGTTCCTGCAAGCTTTGGAGAGCCGTAGTATATTCCATCCATGGATAGCATCGACCTCGAAGTACTCAAAACCAGCGCCGCGTGGATCGCCTCCGGGCGCCGCTGCGAACTTATCACCGTCATCAAGACGTGGGGCTCGAGCCCGCGCCCGGTCGGCGCCACGCTGGCCATCTGCGAAGATGGCACGGTGATCGGCTCCGTCTCGGGCGGTTGCATCGAAGATGACCTGATCGCGCGCGTGCGCGACGAAGGCATCAGCCGCACCTTGCCCGAAATCGTCAGCTACGGCATCACCGCCGACGAGGCGCACCGTTTCGGACTGCCCTGCGGCGGTACCATCGAACTGTCGATCGAACCGCTATCTCAGCGCAGCCGCATCGCCGAACTGCTGGAGCGGCTCGACCGCCACGAACTGGTGCAGCGCCGGCTCGACCTGCATAGCGGCGATGTCGATCTGTCGAAGGCGCCGCCGGGCGCGCAGATGCAGGTCAGCGAGCGCGCCATGGTCACGCTGCACGGGCCGCGCTGGCGGCTGCTGATCATCGGCGCCGGCCAGCTGTCGCGCTTTCTGGCGCAGATCGCGACCGCGATGGACTACCACGTCATCGTTTGCGACCCGCGCGAGGAATACCGGGCCGGCTGGCATGTCGAGGGCGTGCAGCTGGTGCACGACATGCCCGACGATATCGTGCTGTCGATGAAGCTGGACCACCGCAGCGCCGTCGTCGCGCTCACGCACGATCCGAAGCTCGACGACATGGCGCTGATGGAGGCGTTGAAGTCGGACGCGTTCTACGTCGGCGCCATCGGCTCGCGGCTGAACAACAGCAAGCGCCGCGAGCGTCTGCTGGAATTCGACCTGACGCCGGCGCAGCTGGCGCGCCTGCACGGACCGATCGGCCTGTACATCGGCAGCAAGACGCCGTCGGAGATCGCCATCTCGATCCTGGCCGAGCTGACCGCGATCAAAAACGGCGTGCCGACGACGATGCTCATTCCGCACGCCGCCTCGCCGACGGCGCCGGGCGAAGTGGTGTGCGCGGTCGACAGCGGCGCGGTGTAACACCAACCGTCCCCAGAACAAAAGCAAGAATCGGCTGGCGCCGCAAGCTGCGGCGCGTGACAATAGCGACATCGCCGCCACTGGAACTCGCATGAGCACCGCCAACCTCCTCCGCCTGATCTTCCTGGCCGCCATCTGGGGCGGCTCGTTCCTGTTCATGCGCATCGCCGCCCCGGTGCTGGGCGCCGCCGTGCTGATCGAATACCGCGTGCTGTTCGCCTCCCTGTTCCTGGCGATGATCGCGGTCGTGCTGAAAAAGCCGCTCGACCTGCGCAAGCACTGGAAGCACTACCTGATCCTCGGCCTGTTCAACTCCGCGTTGCCATTCCTGATGTTCGCGTTCGCCGCGCGCACGCTGTCGGCCTCCTTGCTGGCCGTGCTGAACGCCACCACGCCGCTGTGGGGCGCCTTGATCACCGCCGTCCTGACACGCCAGATGGTCAGCGGTAAAGTCCTGATCGGCCTTCTGCTTGGTGCCTGCGGCGTGGCGCTGCTGGTGGGCTTCGACCATGTCACCACCAAACCCGGCGCCGCGCTGGCGATCGCCGCCGTGTTGTTCGCCTCCTTCAACTACGGCATCGCCAGCAACTACGCCAAATCGGTCAAGAACGTCGAACCGCTGTCGAACGCTCACGGCTCGATGTGGGCGTCGACGCTGCTGGTGCTGCCGGTGCTGCCGTTCTTCCCGGCGCCGGGCGAGCCGACCATCGGCATCATGGCCGCCGTCATCGCGCTCGGCGTGGTGTGCAGCGGCGTCGCCTACCTGATCTACTTCCGCTTGATCGAGGATATCGGTCCCGCGTCCGCGCTGACGGTCACCTTCCTCAGCCCACTGTTCGGTATCCTGTGGGGCGTGCTGTTCCTCGGCGAGACGATCGGCTGGTACACCTTCGCCGGCGCCGCCATCGTCATCGCCGGCACCGCGCTGGTCACCGGCTTCCGCCTCAATTTCGGCGCGCGGCGCAACGCCCGAACGGTATGAAAAGCTTCACGCTGGACCTGCCGGCCAATTACCGCGTACACGACGTGCTGGCCTTCCACAGCCGCGACGCCGAAAGCGTCGCCGAACAAGTCGGCGCCGGGCGCCTGCGCAAGGGCATGCTGCTCGACCGCGTGCCGGTGGTACTGGACATTACGTTCGCCCCCACCAGCGCCAACTGCAAGGTCGACGCCGACGGCAAGCTGTCGACAGCCACCCAGCAGCGGGTGCGCGACGCGGCGCTCAGCATCCTAGGGCTGCGCATCGACCCCGAACCGTTCCGCGCCTTCGCCGCCGGCGACGCCATCTTCGGTCCGCTGACGCTGGCGCAGCCGGGACTGCGCATCGTCCAATCGGCCACGGTGTTCGAGGCGCTGACCTGGGCCATCATCGGCCAGCAAATCAACCTGTCGTTCGCGATCTCGCTGCGCCGCACCTTCATCCTGCAGGCCGGCCGACAGCACAGCAGCGGCTTGTGGTGCTACCCGGAGGCGGCCGACGTGGTGAAGCTGGGCATCGACGACCTGACCAGCCGCAAATTCTCGCGCGCCAAAGCGGAGACCTTGCTGCGACTGGCCGATCTGGTCGCCAGCGGCGCACTGCCGCTGGACGTCACGCCGGCCAACAGCATCGAACAGATCTCGGCAGCGCTGCTGGCCGTTAAAGGCATCGGCCCGTGGACCGTCAATTATGGCCTGCTGCGCGGCTACGGCTACGCCGATTGCTCGCTGCACGGCGATGTCGCCATCCGCGCCGCGCTGCAGCACCTGCTCGGCGAAGACGTCAAGCCGGACATGGCGCGCACCGAACAAATCCTGGCTCGCTACGCTCCGCACCGCACGATGGCCGCCGCCCACCTGTGGGCCAGCCTCAATCCCCGCAAAGACGAAAAAGACGATTCAGCTTGATCCTGACGTAACGTCAGGCTTTACGATTCCGGTATCCCACACCCACAAGGATGCCATGAGCTGGATCGAAAAACTGCTGCCGCCCCGCTTCAACCACCTTAACCGCAGTGGCGCCGAATCGCGCCAGTCGATACCGGCCGGCCTGTGGATCAAATGTCCGGCCTGCGAAGGGGTGCTGTACCGCGCCGACCTCGAAGCCAACCTGCATGTCTGCCCCAAATGCGGCCACCACCTGCGCATCCGCGCGCGCGCCCGTCTCGACGCCCTGCTCGACGCCGGCGGCCGGCACTCGATCGGCCAGGAAGTGCTGCCGGTCGATCCGCTCAAATTCAAAGGCAGCAAGAGCTATCCGGCGCGCCTGCAAGCGGCAATGGAGGCCACCGGCGAAACCGACGCCCTGGTCGTCATCGGCGGCGCCATCCTGTCGGTGCCGGTGGTGGTGGCCTGCTTCGAATTCGACTTCATGGGCGGTTCGATGGGATCGGTGGTCGGCGAGCGTTTCGTGCGCGGCGTGCAGGCCGCCATCGACCAGCATGTGCCGTTCATCTGCATTACCGCCAGCGGCGGCGCGCGCATGCAGGAAGGGCTGCTGTCGCTGATGCAGATGGCGAAAACGACCGCGATGCTGGCTAGGCTGGCGGAGAAGAAACTGCCGTTCATCTCGGTGTTGACCGACCCGACGTCGGGCGGCATCTCGGCCTCGTTCTGCTTTCTGGGCGACTTGGTGATCGCCGAGCCGAAAGCGCTGATCGCCTTCACCGGCGCGCGCGTCATCAAAAGCACCTTGGGCGTGACGCTGCCCGAGGGTTATCAGCGCTCCGAATTCCTGCTCGAACGCGGCGCGATCGACATGATCGTCGACCGCCGCGATATGCGCGCCGAACTGGCATCGCTACTGGCCCTGCTGCTGAACCTACCGAAGGACGCCATGGCAAGCGACCCGACGCCGCCACGTCCCCAACGTCGGGCCGCGCGCTGACGTACACTATCGTCCCATGAAAAAACATCGCGACCAGGCCGTATTAAAAATCGGCGAACTAGCCACGCGCTCAGGCCTGACGGTGCGCGCGCTGCACCACTATGACAGCATCGGCCTGCTGACGCCATCGGCGCACACCGACTCTGGCTATCGCCTCTACAACCGCGCCGACGTCGCGCGCCTGCACCAGATCCAGGCGCTGCGGCGCTTCGGCATGTCGCTGGCGGACATCGGCACCTTCCTCGCCAGTCCGGACGCGCCGTTCGCCGACGTCGTCGCGCAGCAAATCGCCACGCTGGACTGGCAGATCGCGCAAGCGAGCGCCTTGCGCGAACAGCTGTCGCACCTGCACCGGCAGATGGCCGGCGGCGAACCGGATCTGGCCGACTGGCTGTCGACGCTGGAGCTGATGAACCTCTACGACAAATATTTCACCAAGGATGAACTGCACCAGCTGCCCTTCTGGCAGCAGGACGCGCGCCGCAACAGCGGCTGGGCCGCGCTGGTCGGGCAACTCCAGGAGCTGATGCGGCAAAGCGTGCCGCCGGCCGACGCCGCGCCGCGCGAGCTGTCCGAGCGCTGGATGCTGATGCTCGAACGCGACACCGCCGCCAATCCCGACTTCGCGCGCCGCGTCACCGTGATGATGGAGCTGGAACCGGCCGCGCAACTGCACACCGGAATCACGCCGCAACTGAAGCAGTACGTGATCGACGCCTTCGGCGAACACAAGCTGGCGCTGTACGCAAACTATCTGGATGCGCATGAGCTCGACCGCATGCGCGCTGGCGCGAGCGAACATGGCGCCGAGTGGATGGCGTTGATCGCGGCGGTGCACCGGCAACTTGAAGCCGGCGCCGGTCCGGCCGATCCGGCATCGCAAGCGCTGGCGCGCGAGTGGATGCGGTTGTTCAGCGCCCGCGTCGGCGACGATCCGGCCACGCTGGCCAACATCCGCCGCGCGCACGAGCAGGACCCGCGCCTGCTGACCGGCACTTGGGTGACGCCGGCAATGCTCGATTTCATCCGGGCGTCCTGCGCCACGTTGCCGCCAGCCTGACTTGCGGGCACTTTTGAGCGGGCGTAAAGTGAAGCCGTGGCGACGCACTACGCTGGCGGAGGTGCCCCATGGACGACCACATCAAAAACGATTACGACACGGATTATCTGGTCTGGCTGGAACGCCAGGCGGAGCTGTTGCGCGCCAAACAATTCGAGCGGCTGGACCTGGAACATCTGATCGAGGAAATCGACGCCATGGCCGGACAGCTAAGACGCGAACT
>DASVTJ010000540.1:0-3496 GCA_036387635.1 Duganella sp. | reverse complement strand
TGCAGGTCGATCAGGCGCTGCTGCAGTTCCTTGATCGTCGGGATGTTGCGGCCGAGGATGGCGCTGTACGCGTGGCCGGCGTTGACTTCGCCGTCGACCCAGTCCAGATTGGTTTCGTTGCCCGGGAAGACCTTGATGAAGTGGGCGCGCGGCATGCCGCACTTGTTCACGGCGACGTCAAGGATCTGCTTTTCGATGTGGCGCACTTCGTCGACCTGGCCGCGCAGCGTGTCGCACAGCTTTTCGACGACCTTGGCGGTGAAGCGGATGCCCAGCAGCTCATGCGAGATCGCTTCCTGCGCCTTGGTGTAGGCCTTGGAGCTGTAGCCTTCCTTTTCGAAGGCGCGGCGCATCTTGTCGAACTGCGTGGAGATGACGTCGAATTTGTCGAGCGCGGCGTTTTTCAACGCTTCGAGTTGTTCGGCGGAGAAACCGGCGGCGCCGGACGCGCTCGCTTCTTCCTCTTCCTCTTCTTCCTCTTCCTGCTCTTCCTCTTCGTCGTCGTCCTCTTCGGCCGAAACCACCACCACCGGCGGGGCGACCTCGTCGCTGTCGTCGACCAGGCCATCGACGATCTCGTCGATCTTGATCTCGTCGGCACGGATGCGGTCGGACGCGGCGATGATTTCGGCGATCGTCACCGGGCAGGCCGAGATGGCCTGGATCATGTCCTTGAGGCCATCCTCGATGCGTTTGGCGATCTCGATCTCGCCCTCGCGCGTCAGCAGCTCGACGGAGCCCATCTCGCGCATGTACATGCGGACCGGGTCGGTGGTGCGGCCGAAGTCGGAGTCGACCGTGGACAGCGCCGCCTCGGCGGCGGCCTCGGCTTCGTCGTCGCTGGTGACGGTGGCGACGTTGTCGGTCAGCAGCAACGATTCGGCGTCCGGCGCGTGCTCGTAGACGGCGATGCCCATGTCGTTGAAGGTGCCGATGATGCCCTCGATCGCTTCGGGATCGACGATGTTTTCCGGCAGGTGGTCATTGATCTCGGCGTACGTGAGGAAGCCGCGTTCCTTGCCGAACTTGATCAGGGTCTTGAGTTTCTGGCGGCGGCGCTCGAGCTCTTCCTCGGTCGCTTCGGTGTCGGACGAGAACGCGTCCTTGAGCAACGCCTTTTCCTTGGCCTTGCGGTCCTTGGCCTTGGCCTTGTCGACCGCCTTCAGTTCGGCGCGCTCGACCGCGTTCAGCGCGGCCACTTCGTCGTTCTCCGGCTGGAACTCTTTCGGCTTGCGCCCGCGCCGGCCCGGCACTTTGACCGATGGCAGCACGTAGCCGGAGGTATCGATGGCGGCCAGGGTGGCCGCGTCCGTGGTCTGGCTGACCATGGGCGTGTTGCCGCTGGCGACGCGCGTTTCCGACTTGTCCGCCGTTTTGGCGGATTGGGCGGTCACTCTGCTCGGCTTTTCAGCCGTTTGGGATTCAGGTTTCTTGATTGGCACAGGCGCTTTCGATTACACAACGACTTGCTTATTTAGGATAAAGTTTCTTGCGGTTCAATTTGTTTTGGAACCTACGTCTTCGAACTTGCCGACCATACAAGTTCGACAATGCTACGACTTACTTACACCTGGTCGGGACGATCGACCTGAACTCCACCGTTGTTGGGCAAAATTCTACTGCATCGTACACGTACGTGGGGGCAATAAACCATGACTCGGTTAGCCAGCAAACAGAAGGTGCGCCAAGGGCGCCCACTGATCGTTGCCGTCGCTAAAACCGAGCCGGCTCCGCCGCCGACGGCGTGTCGTTGCGCGTCGATCAAGAGCCTAACTTACTGAAAACAAACACACTCTGAACAGAAAAACGATGCCAAAAGATACAACACTTAGCGTTTTATTATAGCACGCCACTTTTTAATATCCAGAGCGGGAAACCCCGCTTTCCCCCTCTGAAAACATGACAAAACCGTGACATGGCAAAGCGCTTCGCGACCGCACCGCAACATTATCGGTTCGCCAACTCGGCCTGCGCTTCGCGCAACAGTTGGTCTTGCTGCGAAGTCAGTTCCCGATAACGCACGCCAATCTCGTCGGATGACAGCCCGGCGGCGAATAATTGACTCAACTCCTGCTTCAACGCATCATTCTTGACCTGCCGGATGGCGCCGCGCAGGAACAACCGCACTGCATCAAAATCGGACTCCGACTCCTTGACGACATCGGAAATGATGCCGTCGTACTCGTCGCCCTGCGACTTCAAATGTTGCGCGAACGCCGCAAAGCTGCCGTTCGGCCCCATCGACTGCGCCGACGCCACCAGCTGCGCCAGCCGTTCGGCCGGCTCGGCGCCGAAGAACTGGAACGCCGCCAACGCCGGTTCGTCGATATCGAGCGCCAGCGGCGGATGCGCCACCAGCAGCCGCACGATCTGCAGCTCCAGTCCCACCGGCACCGGGCGCCCGGTGCGCGGCGGCGCCTTGCGGGCCACCGCGACCGGCTTGGCCAGTTCGAACAGCACCTCGATCTCGGACGGCGTGGTCTGCGTCAACTGCGCCAGGCCGCGCACGATCTGCAGCCGCAGCGCCGTCGGCGTCATCGATTGCAGCAGCGGCTTGGCGTCGAACTGCGCGCGCGCCCTGCCCTCCGGGCTTTGCAAATCATGCTCGCCGACCACTTCCTTGATCAGGAACTGCGACAGCGGCATCGCCTCGTGGATCTCTTGCTCGAACGCCTCCTTGCCATGCGCACGCACGTAGCTGTCCGGGTCGTGCTCGGTCGGCAGGAACAGAAACTTGATCGTCTTGTTGTCCGTCACGTGCGGCAGGCACGCTTCCAGCGCGCGGCGGGCGGCGCGGCGGCCGGCCTTGTCGCCGTCGAAGCTGAAAATCACCATGTCGGTCTGACGCAACAGTTTCTGCACGTGATGGGTGGTGCAGGCGGTGCCAAGCGTGGCCACCGCTTGCGGGAAGCCCATCTGGGCCAGCGCCACCACATCCATATAGCCTTCCGTCACCAAGACGTAACCCGCGTCGCGGATCGCCTGGCGCGCCTCGAACAAGCCATACAGCTCGAAGCCCTTTGAAAATAAAGGCGTTTCGGGAGAATTCAAGTACTTTGGTTCGCCGTGGTCGAGCACCCGGCCTCCAAAGGCGATGACCTGGCCCTTGGTGTTTTTAATCGGAAACATGATGCGCTCACGGAAACGGTCGTAGCGCTTGCGGTTGCCGCCGTCCTCGTCGACCTTGTCGATCACCAGGCCGGCCTCGGCCAGCGCGACCGCCTCGTAATCGGGGAAGATGCTTTTCAGGCCGTCCCAGCCGGCCGGCGCGTAGCCCAGGCCGAAGCGGGCGGCGATTTCGCCGGTCAGCCCGCGGTTCTTCAGGTACGCGATGGCGTCGGTGGCGCCGCGCAGTTGGGCGCGGTAAAAGTCGCACGCCTGCGTCATCGCGTCCGACAGCGCCAGGCTTTGCGCCTGCATTTGCGCGCGCTGGGCCGGCGGAATCTTGTCGTCCTGCTCGGGCACGACCATGCCGACGTTTTGCGCCAGGTCCTTG
>DASVTJ010000539.1:0-1904 GCA_036387635.1 Duganella sp. | reverse complement strand
GACAGCAACTCCTTCATGCGGCCCAGCGGCACGGCGTTGGGGCCGTCCGACAGCGCTTCGGCCGGGTTCGGGTGGGTTTCCATGAACAGGCCGGCCACGCCGACGGCGACGGCCGCGCGCGACAGCACCGGGACCATTTCGCGCATGCCGCCCGACGAGGTGCCGTTGCCGCCCGGCAGCTGCACCGAGTGGGTGGCGTCGAACACGATCGGGCAGTTCGATTCGCGCATGATGGCCAGCGAGCGCATGTCCGACACCAGGTTGTTGTAGCCGAACGAGGCGCCGCGCTCGCACGCCATAAACACGTCGTCCGGCAAGCCCTTGGCCTTGGCGGCCGCGCGCGCCTTGTCGATGACGTTTTTCATGTCGTGCGGGGCCAGGAACTGGCCCTTCTTGATGTTGACCGGCAAACCGGACTGCGCGCAGGCGGTGATGAAATCGGTCTGGCGGCACAGGAACGCCGGCGTTTGCAGCACGTCGACGACGGCCGAGACTTCGGCGATTTCATCGATCGAGTGGACGTCGGTGAGGACCGGCACGCCCAGCTCGCGCTTGACGTCGCCGAGGATCTCGAGGCCCTTGTCGCGGCCTGGGCCACGGTACGACGTGCCCGACGAACGGTTGGCCTTGTCGAACGACGACTTGTAGATGAACGGGATGCCCAGCGCGGCCGTCATTTCCTTCAGCGCGCCGGCGGTGTCGAACGCCATCTGGCGCGATTCGATCACGCAGGTGCCGGCGATCAGGAAGAACGGCTGGTCAAGGCCAGCTTCGAAGCCACAAAGTTTCATGCCGCGTCTCCTTGCAATGCGTTGGATGGCGTATCGACAGCACCGGCGGCAGCACCGGCGGCAGCACCGGCCACCGCGTGCGGACGATTGCCGCCGGCGGCTTGGTGCGCCAGCGCCGCCTTGATGAACGACGTGAACAGCGGGTGGCCGTCGCGCGGGGTCGATTTGAATTCGGGATGGTACTGCACGCCCATGTACCACGGGTGCGAATTGTCGCCGGTGCGCGGCAGTTCCATGATCTCGCACAAGTCCTCGGTCGGCGTGCGCGCGGCCACCACCAGGCCGGCCGCTTCGACTCTTGGCAGGTAGTGGTTGTTGGCCTCGTAACGGTGGCGGTGGCGCTCGGTCACGACCGGGCCGTAGATCTCGGCCGCCAGCGTGCCCGGCTTGATGGCGCAGGTTTGCGCGCCCAGGCGCATGGTGCCGCCCAGGTCGGAGTTGGCGTCGCGCTTTTCAACCTTGCCGTCCTCGCCCTGCCACTGGTCGATCAGGGCCACCACCGGCTGCGAGGTTTCCAGGTCGAACTCGGTCGAGTTCGCGCTGGTCAGGCCGGCCATGTGGCGCGCGTATTCGATCAGCGCGACCTGCATGCCCAAGCAGATGCCCAGGTACGGGATCTTGTTTTCACGGGCGAACTGGGCCGCCATGATCTTGCCCTCGACGCCGCGCTTGCCGAAGCCGCCCGGCACCAGGATGGCGTCGTACTTGGCCAGCGCCGCGCAACCGGTCGTTTCGATCTCTTCCGAGTCGATGTACTCGATGTTGACCTTGGACTCGTTGTGGATGCCGGCGTGGCGCAGCGCCTCGGTCAGCGACTTGTACGACTCGGTCAGCTCGACATACTTGCCGACCATGCCGATCGATACTTCGCTTTTCGGATGCTCGAGCGTGTAGATCAGGCGGCTCCAGACCGACAGGTCGGCCGGCGCCGGGTTGATGTCGAGCGCCTCGCAGATGATGGCGTCGAGGCCTTGGTCGTGCAGCATCTGCGGCACTTTGTAGATGGTGTCGACGTCCCACACGGAAATGACGGCCTGCTCTTCGATGTTCGAGAACAACGAGATCTTGGCGCGCTCGTCGGCCGGGATCGGGCGGTCGGCACGGCACAGCAGC
>DASVTJ010000538.1:0-6272 GCA_036387635.1 Duganella sp. | reverse complement strand
CTGGCGGATCAGCAGCACCTCGTCGGCAGGCGTCACGCGCGTGTAAACGACAAAAAACGCGGCCAGCAGCATGGCGGCCAATACAAGGTGAATCAGATAATTTAGGATGGCGGGCACGGCGCGCTCTCAGTGGGGTAAAGTATTGGGCCTTGTGGTTAAGATACTAACGCTGAAGCATAGTAGTGCAAAAGAGCCAAATGAACAAAAAAATTCTTATCTTGTCCGTGTTCGTGGTCGCTTCCTGCGGCCTCGCGTACGAATTGATCGCCGGCGCCTTGTCCAGCTATCTGCTGGGCGATTCGGTGCTGCAGTTCTCCACCGTGATCGGATGCTACCTGTTTGCGATGGGCGTTGGCGCCCACTTCTCCAAATACGTGCGCGACGAGGACGTGCTGGCGCGCTTCGTCGACATCGAACTAGCGGTCGGCCTGGTCGGCGGCCTGTCGGCGGCGATCCTGTTCCTGACCTTTTCATGGATGGCGGCGCCGTTCCGCACCATGCTGTACGTGATGGTGTTCCTGATCGGCGCCTTCGTTGGCATGGAGGTGCCGCTGGTGATGCGCGCGCTGAACGCGCGCGACACCAGCTTCAGCGAAATCGTCAGCAAGGTGCTGACCTTCGATTATCTGGGCGCGCTGGCCGTCTCGCTGCTGTTCCCGCTGGTGCTGGCGCCGACCCTGGGCTTGGTGCGCTCCGGCTTCCTGTTCGGCATGCTCAACGTCGGCGTGGCGCTGTGGACCATCCGCGTCTTCCGCGCGGAGCTCAAAGACGTCACCGGCCGCATGCTGCGCGCGTCGGCCGTGATGTTCGTGCTGGTGGCCGGCTTCGCCTCGGCCGACAAGCTGACCTACTGGGGCGAGCATGGCTTGTTCGGCGACGAGATCGTGTTCGCCACCACCACGCCGTACCAGCGCCTGGTGGTCACGCGCTGGAAGGACGACCTGCGCCTTTACATCAACGGCAACCTGCAATTCTCGTCGCGCGACGAATACCGCTACCACGAGGCGCTGGTGCATCCGGTGCTGCAACCGTTGCCTTGGGCGAAGCGGGTGCTGGTGCTGGGCGGCGGCGACGGCCTGGCACTGCGCGAGATCCTGCGCTATAAGAATATCGAGCACGTCACGCTGGTCGACCTGGACCCGGCCATGACCGGCGCCTTCGCCAAGCGCGAGGAACTGGTCAAGCTCAATGGCGGCTCGCTGACCGACAAGCGGGTACGCGTGGTCAACGCCGACGCCGCGCTCTGGCTGCGCGACAATGACGACATGTTCGACGCCATCATCGTCGACTTTCCCGACCCGTCCAGTTTCGCGCTCGGCAAGCTGTATTCGGTGCCGTTTTACGGCATGGTGCGCAAGCACTTGGCGGCCAACGGCCTGATGACCGTGCAATCGACGTCCCCGTTCTTCGCGCCGCACGCCTACTGGACCATCGACGCCACTTTGCGCGAAGTGGGCATGAAGACCTATCCTTACCATGCGTACGTACCGTCGTTCGGCGAATGGGGTTTCATTCTCGCCACGCCCCAGGCGCAGTACAAGCCGCCTTCCGAATACCGTTTGCCGATGCGCTACCTGAACGCCGACACCACGCGCGAAATGTTCATCTTCCCGCCCGATATGAAGCCGTTGCCGATGGCGCCGAACCGGCTCAACACGCAGTCGCTGGTGCACGAATTCGAGCAGGACTGGCGCCGGGTGATCCGCTGATGCTGCGCCGCTCATTTCTGGTATGGGCCGGAGCCACCGGCGTGGCGGCGGCGGGCAGCGTGGCCGCCTTCCAGCGCTGGCAGGAGATCACGCCCAAGCTGCATTACCCCGGCCGCGAAGAAGGCCACTTCCTGCGCGACCTGCACGATCCACGCAATCCCAAACACCAGGCCTTGCCGGCGCCGTCGCGGTTGATCCAGACCGATATCGCCATCCTCGGTTCCGGCGTCGCCGGCCTGACCGCCGCCTGGAAGCTGAAAAAGCTCGGCAAGACCGACATGCTGATGATCGACGGCCCGCAACCGCACGGCAACGCCGCCGGCGGCGCCTTCGGCGACCTCGAATATCCGACCGGCGGCCACTATCTGCCGCTGCCGTCGCCGGAATCGGTGCACGTGCGCGAGATCCTGGCCGATCTGGGCATCATTCAAAAAGACGCGATGGGCGAGCGGCCTTATTACGACGAGCGCTTCGTGCTGCACGCACCGGAGGAGCGGCTGCTGTACAAGGGCCAGTGGCAGGAGGGCTTCATGCCGACCGACGGCGTGCCGCAATGGGAGATCGACGAGCACACACGCTTTTTCGCCGAAGTGGAGCGCCTGCGGCAGACGCACGGCGCCGACGGCCGCCGCGTGTTCGTGTTCCCGACCGTGATGTCGTCGGAGGACCCACAATGGCAGGCGCTGGACCGCATCACGCTCAAGCAGTGGCTGGAGCAGAGCGGCTATCGCTCGCCGACCTTGCACTGGTATCTGAACTACTGCTGCCGCGACGACTACGGCACCCGCTACGACCAGGTCTCGGCGTGGGCCGGCCTGCACTACTATTGCAGCCGCTGGGGACAAGCCGCCAACGCCAGCGGCGGCACCTGGCTGACGTGGCCCGGCGGCTTGCAACCGCTGGTCAACGGCATGGAGCGCGCCTCCGGCATCGAGCGCATGGCCGGCACGGTGCTGTCGCTGAAAACCACCGCCGACGGCGTCGAGGCGTTGTGCTTCAAGCTCGAAGGCGGCAAGGCGACGACGTATCTGGTGCGCGCGCGCAAAGCCATCTGCGCGATGCCGGTGTACGTCGCCGCGCGGGTGGTGGAGAACATCGCCGCCTACGGCTTCGATCCGGCCAAGCACATTCCCGAATACGCGCCGTGGATGGTGGCCAACTTCCTGCTCAAGCGCTTTCCGCAAGAGCTGCACGAAGGCGAGCACTCGCCGCCGCTGTCGTGGGACAACGTCGTCTATAGCGAGCCGGGATTGGGCTACGTCGTCTCCACCCACCAGGATATCCGCGTGCGCCCGCCGGAAAAAACCGTCTTCAGCGCCTACATCGCGCTGTCGCACCTGACGCCGCTGCGCGCGCGGCGCTGGATGGTGTCGGCCAAGCCGGACGAACTGCTGGCGCTGGCCATCGCCGATTTGAAGACCGCCTACGGCGCGCACTTCGCCGCCTGCGTCGAGCGGGTCGACATCACCTTGCGCGGCCACGCGATGGCGGCGCCGTTGCCCAATTTCCGCGCCAACGCCGGCATGAAGGCGCTGCGCGAGGCCGACGGCCCGATTTTGTTCGCGCACGCCGACCTGTCGGGCTTCTCGGTATTCGAGGAAGCGGCGTGGTGGGGCTACCGGGCAGCGAAACTGGCGGCGAAGTGATATTCTGGATAAATCATATAAACCGAATCGATCACCATGACCCACAACGCCCGCCACCGTTTCCGCGCCTCCGCCAAGCAAAAACTGCGCGAGGAAGATGCCGGCGACAGCGTCTTCTCCAGCCGCGCCGCCAATCCAGACCTGGGCAAATCGAAGGGCAAGGCGCTCGACATCAAGCGCATCGACGCGCTGATCGCCCGCATCGCCGATTTGCAGAGCATGCTGTACGCGCAGCGCAAACAAAAGGTGCTGCTGGTGCTGCAAGGGATGGACACTTCCGGCAAGGACGGCACGGTGCGCGCGATATTCAGCGGCGTTAGTCCGATGGGCGTGAGCGCGGTCGCCTTCAAGGGGCCGACCGACGAGGAACTGGCGCACGACTACCTGTGGCGCGTGCACCAGCATGTGCCGGTCAAGGGGCAGATCGCCATCTTCAACCGCAGTCATTACGAGGATGTGCTGATCACCAAGGTGCAGGGCATGATCGACGACAAGGAGTGCAAACGCCGCTATGCGCAGATCAACGATTTCGAGCGCATGCTGGCCGAAACCGGCACCGTCATCATCAAGGTGTTCCTGCACATCTCGAAGGAAGAGCAGCGCGAGCGTTTGCAGGAGCGCCTGGACGATCCAAACAAGCAGTGGAAATTCGCCCCGACCGACATCGAGCAGCGCAAAAAGTGGGACGAGTACCAGCGCGCCTACGAGCAGGCCATCCGCGAGACCGACAAGCCGCACGCGCCGTGGTACATCGTGCCGGCCAACTCCAAGACACACCGCAATCTGGTCATCGCCAGCCTGCTGCTGGAGACGCTCGAAGGCATGGACCTGAGCTATCCGCCGCCGCATCCGGACCTGTCGTCGTTCACCGTAGTGTAAAACACGCCCGCGCGCTCTGTGGCATAGTCATTCTTTGCGTGAGGAGGACCGACCGATGCTGCAACTCAAAGACCCGACACTGCTGCGCCAGCAAGCCTACATCAACGGCGTCTGGAGCGACGCCGACAACGGCGAAACGCACCCCGTCATCAATCCCGCCACCGGCGAGCAAATCGGAACCGTGCCGCGGATGGGCGCGGCCGAAACCAAACGCGCCATCGACGCCGCCAACGCCGCCTGGCCGGCGTGGCGCAAAAAGCCGGCCAAGGAGCGCGCCGCCATTCTGCGCAAGTGGAATGACCTGATCCTGGAAAACACCGACGACCTGGCGCTACTGATGACCGCGGAGCAGGGCAAGCCGCTGAGCGAATCGCGCGGCGAAGTGTCGTACGGCGCCTCGTTCATCGAGTGGTTTGGCGAGGAAGCCAAGCGCGTGGCCGGCGAGACGCTGGCGTCGCCATGGCCGGACCGCCGCCTGCTGATGACCAAGGAGCCGATCGGCGTGTGCGCCGCCATCACGCCGTGGAACTTCCCGATAGCGATGATCACCCGCAAAGCCGGTCCCGCGCTGGCGGCGGGCTGCCCGATGGTGTTGAAACCTGCCGAGGCCACGCCGTACTGCGCGCTGGCGCTGGCCGAACTGGCCGAGCGCGCGGGCGTGCCGCCGGGCGTGTTCAGCGTGCTGACCGGCTCCGCCAAGGACATCGGCGGCGAGATGACGTCGAACCCGATCGTGCGCAAGCTGACCTTCACCGGCTCCACCGCCATCGGCCGCCTGCTGATGGAGCAAAGCGCGCCGACCGTTAAAAAACTGTCGCTGGAACTGGGCGGCAACGCGCCGTTCATCGTCTTCGACGACGCCGACCTCGACGCCGCGGTCGAAGGCGCGATCGCCTCCAAGTACCGCAACGCCGGCCAGACCTGCGTGTGCGCCAACCGCCTGTATGTGCAGGACGGCGTCTACGAACAATTCGCCGAAAAGCTGGTGGCCGCCGTCGAAAAACTCAAGGTCGGCAATGGCGTCGAAGAAGGCGTCACGCAAGGTCCGCTGATCGACGACAAAGCCGTCAAGAAGGTCGAGCAGCACGTGGCCGACGCCTTGTCGAAGGGCGGGCGCCTGCTGACCGGCGGCAAACGCCATGCGCTGGGCCACAGCTTCTTCCAGCCGACCGTCATCGCCGACATCAACAACGACATGATGGTCGCCACCGAGGAAACCTTCGGCCCGCTGGCGCCGCTGTTCCGCTTCAAGACCGACGACGAAGTGATCGCGCTCGCCAACGACACCGAATTCGGTCTGGCCAGCTACTTCTACTCGCGCGATATCGGGCGTATCTGGCGCGTGGCCGAGGCACTGGAGTGCGGCATGGTCGGCGTGAACACCGGGCTGATCTCCAACGAGGTGGCGCCGTTCGGCGGCGTCAAGCAATCGGGCCTGGGGCGCGAAGGCTCGCACTACGGCATCGAGGAGTTCCTGGTCGTTAAATACATTTGCCTCGGCGGTATTTAAGCGGCGGTGTCGGAAAGTTTGCCGTTTTGCATGCTCGACAGGCAAGCCATGCCGGTTTGGCATAGAATGATTTTTTTACTCTTTTCGGCCCCCACCATGTCCAAGACCTTTGCCCAGTTGTGCGTAGTTTCCTCGCTGACCCTGTTGGCGGGCGCGTCCGCGTTCGCGCAAGCCCCGGCGGCAGCGGCGGGCACTGCGCCGGCCGCCACGGCGGCGCCGGCCAATTGCCCGGCGATCCTCAAGCAGACCTTCAAGCGTTTGCAGGACGAAACGCCGCAGGACTTGTGCCAGTACTCGGGCAAGGTGATTCTGGTGGTTAATACCGCCTCGTACTGCGGCTTCACCAACCAGTACGAGGGGCTGGAGGCGTTGTATTCGAAATACGGTAGCAAGGGGCTGGTGGTGCTGGGCTTCCCGTCGAACGACTTCGGCCAGCAGGAGCCGGGCAGCAGCAAGGAAATCGCCGATTTCTGCTACAACACCTATGGCGTCAAGTTCCCGATGTTCGCCAAGACGGTGGTCTCGGGC
>DASVTJ010000537.1:0-4168 GCA_036387635.1 Duganella sp. | reverse complement strand
TGGCCGGCATCGGGCGCCGCGTCGGCTACAAGGGCGAAAGCCGCTACGGCCTGATCAATGTGATGCACCACGACGACACGCCGCCACGGCCGATGGTAGCGTTCTACGCGGCGCTGGCGGGCACGCCGGCGGCCGGCGATGTGGCGGCGCACTTGGCGGGGAATATCGCGCAATCCGGGGCGCGGCACGGCGCCGCAGATGGCAACGCGACGGCCCTGGCCGGCGCGTTGCCGCGTCCGAAGCTGGAGGCCAGCGCGGCGCAGATCGCCGCCGTCTGCGCCCGCACCGGCATCGATCCGGCGCGCCCGCTGGTGGCGTTCGCGCCGGGCGCCGAGTTCGGCGGCGCCAAGCGCTGGCCGGCGCGCCATTTCGCCGCGCTGGGGCAGGCCATTCTGGCCGCAGCGCCGTCGACGCAGATCGCGTTGCTGGGGTCGCCCAAGGACAAGGAAGCGTGCGCCGAGGTGGCCGCCGGCCTGCCCGGCGCGACCGTGTTCAACCTGGCCGGCGTCACCAGCCTGGGCGAGGCGATCGCGCTGATCGCCCGCACGGCGGCGGTGGTGGCCAACGATTCGGGCTTGCTGCATATCGCCTCGGCGCTCAACCGGCCGGTGGTGGCCTTGTACGGCCCGACCGATCCGGACCACGCGCCGCCGTTTTCCGATATGGCCGCGTCGATCTCGCTGCGGCTCGACTGTTCGCCGTGCAAACAGCGCGAGTGCCCGCTCGGGCACCAGAATTGCATGGTGCAGATGGCGCCCGGGCTGGTGTGGACCAGCCTGCGGCCGATGCTGGCGTCGTAGCTTAACGCCGCAAGCTCCCGCCTGCCGCCGCCAAGCCCCGGCGGCGGGAGGCGGGCGCTTGCCTGCCGGCGCCGCCCACCGCTCCTTCCCGCTTCGAACTTAATCCGTGACCGGATAGCTGATCGTAGTGACCACGCCGTTGGGCGTGGTGATGGTGATCGTCAGCGCGCCGCTGCCGGAGCGGTCGGTGCACAGCAGGGCGCTGTCCTGCACCGCGTCGCTCAACATTTGTACCGTGTAGGTCCACGCGTTCGAATCGACTGCGTTAGTGTTGGGCACCACCACGGTAGTCGAACCGAGCACCGCCCCGTTCGACGCGCTAAAGGCGATCTGGGTGCCGGCCGGCAGCGGATTGCCGGGACGGTCGAACAGCCACAACGGGTCGTTGGGATGCGCCGCGCGCTGGTTGGCGGCAAACACCGTGGGGTTGTTGTCGCGGATGGCGAAGTGGAACGACCTGGCGTCGTTGACGAACTTGGTGCCGGTGGTGCAATGGTTCAGCGCCAGCGTGCCGATCACCGGCGCGCCGCCGGCCGACTGGTCGAGCAGGCTGACGTTTGGCGTGCTGTTCGACAGCACCATCACCATCGCCTGGCGCACGTGCACGGTGTTGGCCGCGCCGCTGTTGACGTCGGGCGTGGACAGCAGCACGCCGTTGTAGGCGCCATTGCCGTTCTGCTGCCAGGCGGCGTCGCCGTTCGAGTCGATGTACTGTTCGCCGCCCACGCGCGCGGCGCTGCCGGTTTTCCAGATGTCGTCGGCGCCGTTGGCGTTGCCATCGGTGACGGCGCGGTCGTTGCGGAACGGCTCGCCCAGATCGGTGTAGGTCTCGCCGCCGTCGAAACGGTTGTTGCCGTTGGTGTCGACGAAGCTTTCCTCGCCCAGCGCATACGCCAGCACCGTGACGCGGCCGTCGGCCGGACGCGGGTTGCCGGCGCAGTAGCGCACCGTGCATTCGCCCGGCGTGCCCTTTTGCGTGATGACGGTGCCGTCGGTCAGGGTGGTGCTGGCCAGGCCGGTCAGGCACGAGGCGTCGATCGAGCCGCCCTCGGCGGTGAAGCTGACGGCGGTGCCGTCCGGCGCCGGGTTGTGGAAGTGGTCGGCCAGGCGGGCGGTGACGAGGGTGCCGGCCGGCGCCGGACAGCCGTTGAACTGGCCGCCCTCGAGGTTTTTGACGACCGCGCTGAGCGAGAAGCTGTTTTGCTCGGGCACGCCGGTCGAGACCACCAATTGGTCCGACAGCGTGCTGAGCGTGGTGCCGGCCAGCGTGGCCGTCACGCGCACCGGCGTGTTGACCGTGCCGGAGGCAACGGTGGTGGTGACCAGGCCGCCGCTGCCGGTGGTGGCGCTGGCCGGATTGAGCGTCAGGCCGCCGGCGTTGGTGTTTAGGGCGAAGTTGACGGCCTGGCCGGCGACCGGGTTGCCATTGCGGTCGAGCACCTTGAAGGTGATGGTCGCGCTTTCCTGGCGACCGGCGCCGCCGCTGCCCTTGAGCGCGATGTTCTGCGGCAGGGCCGACACGAACACCAGCTGGCCGGCGCTGGCCGACTGCACCGTCAGGCTGGCGCTGCTGCTGATCGGGTTGCCGTTGTGGACGATGCTGGCGGTGACGACATCGACGCCGCCGCATCCGAGGTCGGTGTACGAGGTGCTGGCCACGCCGTTGACGGTGGTGGCCGGCGAGGCGATGCGCGCCTTGCCGTTGGCCACGCACGGCGACGTGAAGCTGACCGACTGCGCCGGCGCGTACGGGGCGCCGCCGTTCATCACAGTGGCCGTCAAGCTGGCGGTGCCGCCGGCGGCCAGGGTGGTGGGCGCCAGCACCGGCGCGCTCAATGTCAGTTGCGGCACTTGCACCGTGTAGGCGGTGCTGGCGCTGACGACGACGTCGGCCACGCTGGCGCTGGCGCTGACGGCGAACGCGCCGGAAACGGTGCCGGCGCCGATGCCGACGCTGGCCTTGCCGGCGGCGTCGGTGATGGCGCTGCCGGTGGCGGGCGTGAACACGCCGGTCTTGTCGGTGGTGGTGAAGGTCACCAGCGCGTTGGCGACGGCCACGCCGTTGGCGTTTTTCAGCGTGGCGGTGACGGTGGCGCCGCGCTCGGCGGCGACGCTGCCGACGGCCGCGCCGGCGCTATCGGTGAGCGCCAGCGTGACGGCGGCCTTGCCGGTGGCCGGCGTGCCGGTGCCGGTGCCGGTTCCGCAGCCGGGCAGGCTGGTGTCGCGGTTGGGGTCGATCGTGGCGCAGCCGCCCGAGGCGCCGCCGGAGCCGCCGCCACAGGCCGACAGCGCGACCGCGAGCAGCGCCGTCGCGCACGCGGCCATGAGGTGGTGGGCCCGTCGCAGGGACTGTTTTGTTCTGAGCATGGTTACTCCTGGTTGAAATGGGGGACGGCGGTGCTGTGCATCGTCAGCAGCGCGGCACCGGGCAAGCGTTGCGGCTGCCGGTCGCGGGTAAGAAGCGTCGGCCGCGGCGCGCCGGTGGCGCGGGCGGTGCGGGCCGGGCGCGCGACGGGAGTGGTGCGGGAGGCGGCGCGCAGCTTGGCGGTGGCGTTGGTATGGTCGTGGCCGAGGACCAGGCGCAGCGCCAGCCGGCCCGGCAGGCCGCGCACCGGCAGCAGCGTCGCGCGTACCGGCAGCGCAATCCGCATCAGGCGGGCGCGCTCGCGCTGGCCCGGCAGGTATTCGATGATGGTGTCGCGCTGGTCCGGGCGGCGCTTGTTGACAACGTCGGCGTTGGCAGCGCCGAGGCGGTCTGACCGTGCCAGCAGGCGGCGGGTGCGTTGGCCCAGTCCCGGCACGCCGTTGCCGTTGACGATTTGAATCAGGGCGCTGCCGGCGTCGGGATCTACCGGCGCGGCCGGCAAGCTGGCGGTGATCATCGTCGCCGCCGTCGCCACCGCTGTTGCCGCGTCTACCTTAGCGTGCGCCGTTGCCGGTGCCGCCGCCAAGCGCTCTTGCAGGCGGAATTCGTTGGGCGCGAGCTGCACCAGTTGCAGGCGGGATGGCGTCGCCGTATCGGCGGCGGCCAGGAGTTCGGGCGCGGCGCCCGGCGCTGCGGCGGCCGGCGCCGCGGCGCCCGGCGTCAACCGCGCCAGGTTGGCGCGCGCCTGTGCATGCAGCGGATCGAGCCGCAACGCCTGTGCGAGCGCCGCGCGCGCCCGTTCCGGCTGACCTTGCAGGTAGTATAGATAGCCGAGATTGTTCAGCGGCTGGGCCTCGCGCGGGAACACCGCGACCAGCTGTTGCAACAATGCGATGGCCTCGTCCTGCCGGCCCTGGCTCGCCAGCAGCACCGCTTGGGCGTTGCGCGCGTCGAGCTGGTCCGGTTGCAGCGCGATCGACCGGTCGAAGGCCTCGGCCGCCGC
>DASVTJ010000536.1:0-8661 GCA_036387635.1 Duganella sp. | reverse complement strand
ACCGTCGTCAGCTTTCCAAACAATTCATCGATGTGTTTTTTCTCCAGCACCAGCGGCGGCGACAAGGCGATGGTGTCGCCCGTCGTGCGGATCAGGATGCCGTCGGCGAAGGCTTGCTTGAACGCCGTGAACGCGCGCACGCCCGGCTTGCCGGGTATCGGCGCGAGCTCGATGCCGGCGATCAGGCCGATGGTGCGGATGTCGATCACGTGCGGCAGTCCCTTGAGCGAATGCACGGCGTCGGCCCAGTACTCGGCCATGCCGGCGGCGTGTTCGAGGATGTTCTGCTCCTTGAACACTTCCAGCGTCGCCAGCGACGCGGCGCAGGCGATCGGGTGGCCCGAGTAGGTATAGCCGTGGAACAGCTCGATGCCGGCCGGCGCGTCCATGAAGGCGTCGTGGATATGCTGTTTGCTGAACACCGCGCCCATCGGAATCACGCCGTTGGTCAAGCCTTTGGCGGTGGTCATCATGTCCGGCTCGACGTCGAAGTAATCGGACGCGAACGGCGTGGTCAAACGTCCGAAGCCGGTGATCACCTCGTCGAAGATCAACAGGATGCCGTGCTTGGTGCACAACTCGCGCAGGCGCTTCAGATAGCCCTTCGGCGGTATCAGCACGCCGGTGGAGCCGGCGACCGGTTCGACGATGACGGCGGCGATGGTGGAGGCGTCGTGCAGCGCGACGATGCGTTCCAGTTCGTCGGCCAGCTCGGTGCCGTATTCCGGCTCGCCGCGCGTATAGGCGTTCTTTTCCAGGTTGTGCGTGTGCGGCAGGTGGTCGACGCCGGGCAGCATGACGGTGTACTGTTTGCGGTTGCCGGCGATGCCGCCGACCGAGATGCCGCCGAAGCCTACGCCGTGGTAGCCGCGCTCACGGCCGATCAGGCGGGTGCGCCCGGCTTCCCCGCGCGCCTTGTGGTACGCCAGCGCCATCTTCAGCGCGGTGTCCACAGCCTCGGAGCCGGAGTTGGTGTAGAAGACGTGGCCGAAGCGGTGGTTGGTGTACTCCATCAGCTTCTCGGCCAGGTCGAAGGCGGCCGGGTGGCCCATCTGGAAGGTCGGTGCGAAATCGAGCTGGCCGACCATCTCGCGCACGGCGGCGACGATCTTCGGTTGCGCGTGGCCGCACGGGACGCACCACAGGCCGGCGGTGCCGTCCAAAATGCTGTTGCCGTCGACGTCCTTGTAGTACATGCCCTCAGCCGATACCAGCAGGCGCGGATTGGCTTTGTAGTCGCGGTTATTCGTAAACGGCATCCAGAAGGACGCCATCGATTCTGGTCGTGATTCGTTCATGCATATCTCCTGTGACGCAAGACGGATTTTCAAACGGATTTTTTGACGAACCGAAAAAAAATTTACCAGTTGGCAAAATGATGATGCAATAATAGACAGCGCTACAACTATGGCACAGATACACAAATATCAAAACCGTCCAACCGTATCGGTGGTAAAAACAGTACAGTTTTGCGCTGCGCTGGCTTGGGAGTCAAGGATGGAACAAGAAAATCCTGCGATAGATCAGTCCGCCTGTGCCGTCCGTGCCGCCGGCGCGCCCGGCTGGCCCGTCGTCGCCATAGAGCGCGCAGGCAAAGGCAGCCTTGTGGACCAGATCGTTTCCGCCATCAGCGCGATGGTCGGCGCGCGGGAATTGCGCATCGGCACCAAGATGCCGTCGGTGCGTCAATTCGCCAAGTGTAATGGCGTCAGCACCTTTACGGTTGTCGAATCCTACGACCGTCTCGTCACGCTGGGGTTGCTGTCGTCGCGCCGCGGTTCCGGCTACTTCGTGGCGCGTCAGGATTTGCCGGCGGCGCTGCTGCCGGCGGCCTTGCAGGCCACGCCGACCGCGATCGACGCCCTGACGCCGGAACTGTATTCCGGCGTGTCCGACGCGCTGCCGGTGGGCGCCGGCTGGCTGCCGCCCGAGTGGTATGGCGAGGACACCATCCTCGACGCCGTGCGCCACGCGATGCGCATCCCGGCCAACCGCCTGCGCGGCTATGGCCATCCGCTTGGGTTCCCGACGTTGCGCCAGCACCTGGCGGCGACGTTGAGCGAAGAGCTGTTCCCGGTCGGGCCGGAGCAGATCCTGCTGACGCACGGCGCCACCCACGCCTTCGACCTGATACTGCGCACCTTGACCAAGCCGGGCGACACGGTCTTCGTCGAAGATCCGGGCTACAGCAATTTGCTGTCGCTGATCCGCCACCACGGCTGCATCCCGGTCGGCATCCCGCGCGGCGATCAGGGACTCGATGTCGAGCTGCTGGCCAGGCTAGCCGCCGAGACGCAACCGAAACTCATGTTCGTCAACACGGTGCTGCAAAATCCGCTAGGCACCTCGCTCAGCGCGGCGCAGGCGCACCGCCTTCTCGGGCTGGCCGAGCAGTTCGACTTCTGGCTGGTGGAGGACGACATCTACCGCGAGCTGGCGCCACGCGGCGAGGCGTCGCTGGCGGCGATGGACGGCCTGCGGCGCGTGATCCGCGTCGGCAGTTTTTCCAAGACCCTGTCGCCGGTGCTGCGGGTCGGCGCCATCTGCGCCTCGTCGTCGCTGCTGCCCGAACTGCTGCGCGTGAAGATGCTGGCCGGGCTGACGACGTCCGAGATCAACGAGCGCGCCGTCTACCACGCGATCACCGCGCGCCCGTACAAGCGCATGCTCGAGAAGCTGACCACGCAGCTGGAGGCGGGCCGCGAGCGCACCATCGACAGCCTGCGCGGCGCCGGCATGACGCCGCTGGCCAGGCCGCGCGGCGGCATGTTCGTCAGCGCCGGCTGGAGCGACGCGCCCAGCGCGGAATTCAACGGCAAAACCATCGCCGACCAGGCGCTCAAGTCGGGCATCCTGCTGTCGCCGTGCGACTTCTTCATGCTGCGCCAGCCCGAATCGATCTGGTTCCGCTTCAACGTCGCCTACACCGACCATCCGCAACTACTGACCTTCCTGAGAGCCATATGCCGCCAGCCAAACTGACCGTGGTGCCGCCGCCGAAAATCAAACGCCGCGCGTTGAACCGCGACCGGCTGGAAGCGGAAATCGCCGCCGAGGCGGTGCGCGTGTTCGCCGAATGCGGCTACGAGGGCACGTCGATCGCCACCGTGGCGGAGAACGCCGGCCTGTCGAAACAGAACCTGATGTACTACTTCCCCACCAAGCAGGCGCTGTACCAGCGGGTGCTGGACGAGGTGCTCGATGAATGGCTGGATCGGATGGAAAACCTGGCCGCCGAAGACCAGGAGCCGCGCGAAGTATTGCGCACCTACGTGCAGGCCAAGTTGAAGTTTTCGCGCGAGCAGCCGTGGGCGTCGCGCGTGTATGCGATGGAGGTGATCAGCGGCGCGCAGCTGTACGGCGCGCAGATCCAGCGCCGCGTGGTACCGCTGCTGCGGCGCGATATCGAAGTATTTGAGAAGTGGATCGCCGCCGGCAAGATCGCGCCGATCAACGCCACCCACCTGCTGTTCGCCATCTGGGCGATGACGCAATCGTACGCCGACTTCTCGGCGCAGATGGCGTTGGTGTTGAACCGCAAGCAGCTGACCAAAAAGGATTTCGACGACGCCGAAACGGTGATCGTCGACATGGTGCTGGCGGCGGTCGGCATACCGCGCACAGTGGAGCGGTGATCGCGACGCCGCGCTGGCGCCAGGACGAAAAAAACCCCGCCGGCTGCGTACACTTGGCGGGGTTTTTTATTTGCCGCC
Source organism: Duganella sp. (assembly GCA_036387635.1). Taxonomy (GTDB): domain Bacteria; phylum Pseudomonadota; class Gammaproteobacteria; order Burkholderiales; family Burkholderiaceae_D; genus Rugamonas. The sequence goes on along the minus strand of DASVTJ010000536.1, from coordinate 4,948 downwards.
AAGACGGCGGTGCTGTTCTTACGCCGCCTGCTTGCGGCGGCGCGCCATGAAGCCCACCAGACCCAGGCCGGCCATCAGCATGGCGTAGGTTTCCGCTTCCGGCACGGCCGCCAGCGGCACGCTGCCGGAGAAGCTTTGCAGATGCAGCTCGCCGTACTGGTTCAGCGTCTTGGCGAACACGCCGCCTTCGACGTTGGCGCCGCCGATATTGCTGAAGGTGCCGTCGGCAACCAGCGCCTGGCCGCCGAAGGTGCGGCCAACCGTTACGCTGGTGTCGGCGCCGGCGAAGTTCCAGATCAATTTGCTGCCCAGGCTCTGCGCCTGGTTGAAGTTGGCGCTCAGATTCAGCGTCTTGTCGTTGGTGTTGAAGATGACCGTGGTGGCGTTGGTCAGGTTGAACGAGATGTCGGTGGTGCGCGACGAGAAGATCTTGCTATCCAGCGCGGTCAGGTCGAACACCAGCACGCCGTTGACGCCCGTACCGCTGAACATGACATTGCTGTCGCCGTTGGAAAACGCCACCGACGTGCCGGCGGTCGCCTGCATGGCCGACAGTTGGCTCGACAGGCCGGTCATCAGCGACGTGAAGTCGGTCGACGTCGACGCGGCCAGCGCGCCGTTCATCGCCGCCGTCGGGGCCTTCAATGAGCGGTTGTTGTTGGTGTTGATGTAGCTGGCGGCATGGCCGGCGCCGTTGAAGTTGACGTTTTGCGAGCTGCCGTTGACCCAGGCGTCGCCGTTGAAGCTCGACGAGCTGGCCGAACCGCCGACATACGATGCGCCGCTGTTGACGTTGACGCCGTTGGCGTTGCCGCCGACGATCGCGCCCAGGCCGTTCACGTGGACGTTGTTGCTCAAGTTGCCGCCAACGGTCAGGCCGGCGTAGGCCGACGCCGGCGTGTCCCGGATGTGCTGCACGTAATCGCCACCCGAAACGTTGCCGCCGACATACGAGCGGCCATCGACGTGCGACGTGGAAGTGACGTTTCCGCTCACTACCATATTAAATTGATTCAACATCTCGGTTGCCGTCAACGGCGCGGCCTGGGCGGCGGCGCTGAAGAAGGTGGCGGCTGCCAAAGCGATACAAGTACGAACCATCATGGGACTATCCTTAAAGGGCTGAAAGAAGCGACCTTGAGGCCGCATAACTAAATTTCTGAGCTACATCAATGATTGCGATCATACCATTTATATTGCATCTAAGATAGTAAATTATTTGCAACTTACATCGACTCGGTGATTAATTTGACAAAATCGGCTACCCTTCCCGGTTCCCGAGCCAACGTCATCATCATGCCCAGTTTCGAACCATTCCAATTGCAAACCGACCGCCTGACATTGCGGTTTCTCGAACCCGGCGACGCCCCCGCGCTGTTTGGCCTTTTCTCGGACCCGCAAGCGCTGCGCTACTGGAGCAGCGGGCCATGGCTGCATATCGCCCAGGCGGCCGACAATATCGAGCAAACACTCAAGGGCTATCGCGACGGCAGCTCGCTGCGCCTGGCGCTGCTGCTGCCCGGCGGAGAATTGATCGGCACCGTGACGCTGTACGCCTTCGATTACCGCAACCACCGCTGCGAGATCGGCTACATGCTCGCGCGGCCGCACTGGGGACGGCGCTACATGCCGGAGGCGCTGGCGGCGCTGATCGGCTACGGCTTCCAGACGCTCGAGCTGCACCGCATCGAAGCCGATATCCATCCGGACAACGCGGCGTCGGGCCGCATCCTCGAGGGACTGCACTTCCGCCAGGAGGGTCATTTGCGCGAGCGCTGGTTCGTCGGCGGCGAAATCTCCGACAGCGTGATTTACGGGCTGCTGCGCGGCGACTGGAATGCCGCGCGCGGGATTACTTGACGCTTCCATTCATCGCGCGGAATAACCGCTTATCCAGCTCAAACCGCAGTTGATCGCAATCCGCCACAGGCAGCACGGGGGCTTTGCTACAGTCATCCCATCGCAACGACTTGATGGAGGCGCACCATGCGCAAACCGAACATCCGCGCCCTTGGCGCAATCATCGACGAAATCTTCGGCGCATTTACGCGCATGCTGCGCCACGGCGTGCGCGTGATCCGCGGCATGTCGGCGCCTGCCCTCTTGGGCGCGGCGGTGGTGCTGGCCCTGATCATGAGCATCCTGCCGCTGGCACTGGTGCTGTTCGCGCTCTTCATGCTGGTCAAGATCGCCATCGGTATCTGCGTGATCGGCTGCCGCCGCCGGCGCCTCGCCCATCCGGAACCGCATCCATGAAAAAACCAGGGCTGGCCAAGGCCGGCTACGACAACGCCAAAAGCCTGCTCGACATCGTGCGCGAGATCGGCGAGACGGCGGCGGCCCTGTGGTGGCGCTTCTTCGACTGGCTGGCGCAGGTCGAATGGCGCAAGCTGATCATCATCTGGCTGCTGCTGATGCTGTTCGGCCTGACGCCATTCGGCCTACCCAAGCAGACGGTCGGCTTCATCCTGCTGTCGCTCGGCCTGAAGGTGCTCGCCGGCGGCAAGCGCAAGGCCGAAATCGAAGCGCGCGACGCCACCAGCCACGCCGACGAGGAAGGCCTGGAGCGGCGGCTGGTGGAGGCGCGCATGGCCGCGCTGCAGGCGCAGGTCGAGCCGCATTTTTTGTTCAATACCCTGGCGCTGATCGGGCAGCTGATCGAGACCGATCCGCCGCAGGCGGCGCGCATCCACCAGAACCTGATCGACTACCTGCGCGCCACTCTGCCGCAGATGCGCGCCAAGGGCGCCGGCACGCTGGGACGGCAAATCGAGATGTCGCGCGCGTACCTGGCCATCATGCAGGCGCGCATGCGCTCGCGGCTGGCCGTGTCGATCGATGTGCCGGACGATATGCTCAGCGCCACCTTCCCCGTGATGATGCTGCAGATCCTGATCGAGAACGCCATCAAGCACGGGCTGGAGCCGAAGATCGCCGGCGGCCGCATCGACATCAGCGCCCGCGTCGACGGCCAGATGCTACAGGTCGATGTGATCGACGACGGCATCGGCTTCAACGTCCACGCCGGCGACGGCCTGGGATTGGCCAATGTACGCGAGCGCCTGCGCATCCTCTACGGCAGCCGCGCGCAGCTGGTGATCGAGGCGCCGCTGACCGGCGGCACGCGCGCCGCCGTCCGTATTCCTTACGCGCCCGATATTTTCGCCGGCGCTTGCAACGGGGATTTCAAATGAGTGCAGAGACTTCCCAACCATATTCCCAAGCCGCGCCACCCGGCCCGCAGCGCCAGCGCCGCGCCACCGCGCTGATCGCCGACGACGAGGAACCGATGCGCCAGCAGCTGCGCGCGCGCCTGCGCGAGGCCTGGCCGGGGCTCGACATCGTGGCCGAAGCGGCCAACGGCATCGAAGCGGTGGCGCTGGCCGGCCAATATCAGCCGGACATCGTCTTCCTCGACATCCGCATGCCCGGCATGTCCGGCATCGGGGCGGCGCGCCTGCTGTTCAACCGCTGCCACTTGGTGTTCGTGACGGCCTACGATCAATACGCGATCGAGGCGTTCGAACAAGGCGCGCTCGATTACCTGCTCAAGCCGGCCGGCGGCGAACGGCTCAAGACCACCTGCGCGCGGTTGCAAACGCTGATCGGCCGCCAGCCGTCCAACATCGAACGGCAACTGAGCCTGCTGCTGTCGGCGCAGGGCGCGACGGCGCCCGCCAAGCCGGAATACCTGCGCTGGATCCAGGCGGTGGTCGGCGCCAACCTGCGCATGATCAGCACGCGCGAGGTGCTGTTTTTCCGCGCCGACGAAAAGTACACGCGCGTCCAGACCGAGCAATCAGAGGTGTTGATCCGTAAAACACTCAAGGAGCTGGCCGACGAACTGGACCCGGACGAGTTCTGGCGCATCCACCGCTCGGCGCTGGTGCGAGTCGACGCGATCGAAGCCGTCACGCGCGACCTGCGCGGCCGGCAGATGGTCAAGCTGCGCAATTTCACGGAGCAGCTCGAAGTCAGCCGGGGCAATGCGCACCTGTTCCAGCAGATGTGAAAATGTGATCGCGGCGATTGCGCCTGACGGCCATCAAGGTATACTTTCTTTTCGCGGTTCATTTGCATCAGCACGGCGAACGGAGCGCGCGGGAAATTGATCGAATCTGTTCCACTCACAGAACAGGGAGAAAAGAATGTCCAGCATACCCAAGCAAACCTTGTGCACCGTCGTCCCTTGCATGCGCTACCGCGACGCGCCAGCCGCGATCGAATGGCTGTGCGCCACCTTCGGATTTGAAACCCAGCTGGTGGTGCCCAATGAAGACGGCACCATCGCCCACGCTCAGCTTTCCTTCGGCAACAGCATGATCATGCTCGGTTCGGTGTTCGACACCGAATACGGGCGGCTCATGAAGCAGCCCTCCGAGATCGCCGATTTCGTCACGCAGAGCACCTACCTGGTCGTCAACAACGCCGATCTGGTGTACGGCCGCTCGCTGGAAGCCGGCGCCAAAATCCTGTTGGATATCAAAGACGAAGAATACGGCGGCCGGGGCTTTACCTGCCGCGACCCCGAAGGCCACGTCTGGAGCATCGGCACCTACGACCCGCAGGGCTAGCCAAGCGCGTCAATCAGCTCTTCAGTCAGCTCTTCAATCAGCGCCTGGTCGGCGACCTGGGTAGGACGTATGCGGATGGTGTCGCTGTACAGCGGCGGCATCGCCGCGCAGATGGCGTCCAGTTCCCCTTGGGCGATGGCGGGCACCACATACTGGAGCTGGTTCGGGTTCGTCGGCGGCAGCGGGCCTTCCATCGTGGAGCCGTACGCGCCCAGGTTCATGAAGCTGACGGCGCCGGCGTCCGGCCCTTTGGCGAAAACAAAGGTGCCGTCTTTCGGATGGCCCAGATACCCCCGCAGTTCCTGCTGCTGTTCCGGCGTGGCGCCGGCCATCAGGTTGTAGCGCAGCTGCGCGTAGGCGCGCGTGATTTCCAT
>DASVTJ010000535.1:0-3296 GCA_036387635.1 Duganella sp. | reverse complement strand
GCACGACGCGCAGGGGCATTTGATCAAGCAGGAATTCGGTCCGTGGATGATGAAGGCGTTCGGCCTGCTGGCCAAGTTCAAAGGCCTGCGCGGCACGGCGCTCGATATCTTCGGCTACACCGAGGAGCGCAAGATGGAGCGTGCGTTGATCGGCGAGTACCGTCAGACGGTGGCCTCGCTGCTGCCGAAACTGACGGCCGATAATCTGGCGCAGGCGGTGGCCATCGCCAGCATCCCCGAGGACATCCGGGGCTACGGGCATGTGAAGGATCGCCACCTGAAGTCGGCCAAGCAGAAGGAGGCGACGTTGCTGGCCGCCTTCGGCAAGCCGGTCGCGCCGGTGCCGCTCCACGACCGCACGCACGCCGCCTGACGCGTCGCTCTGAAACAGGTAGGGCGGATTAGCGTAGCGTAATCCGCCTAATCCGCCCTACTTGGATTGCGTGTCTTTCGCCTACACCTTGCGCAGCGAGCACACGGTGTCGAACCAAGCCTGCATGCCCACCAGTGGCTGCGGGTTGATCGGCAGTAGAGCGTTGATGTTCACGCCGTTGCCCTTGCCGCCGTTCTTCTCATCCCACCACACGCCCGCATTCAGATCGTCCAACGCCGGCGCCGGGGCGAACGCCTTGGCCGCGTCGGGCGCGATGCCGCGCGCGGCCACCTCCACCCGGCGCCCGCTGCGCCCCTCGCTGGCGCGCCCGCCGCTGATCCACCCCATCGAGTTCGACACCGCCACCACGCGAGGGTGGATGCCGCGCGTGACGAACACCCGCATTTTCGCCGCGCCGATTTTCTCGCCGGTGCCGCGATAGGCTTGCTGGTCCGGTTGGTCGGCCGGGCCGGAGCGCGGCCGGTACGTGGTCAGCTCCACCATGTCGCCGTTCTTCAAGCCGAGCTTTTTGGCCACGCCGGCGTTGATCCACATCGGGTTGTCGTGCACGATCTCGGTCAGGTATTTTTGCGACGCCGTGCGTGCCTGCGTGTGCACGTTCCACTTGAACGACGTCAGAATGAAGCGGTCCGCCGGCAGGTTGCGGTGCGACGGAATTTGCGCGAACGTCGGCAGGCCGTCGTCGGCGATGCCCAGCGTCTTGGCCACCTGCGTGACCTCCGGCGCGTGCACCTCGAACTTGCGCGACGGCGTGGCGAAGCCGCGCACCGCCGTGCCGCCGACCAGCAGGCCGACCGCCGCCTCCTTGCCCTTGTCGTTGGTCCGGTAGATCACGCCGGTGCCGGCGTCGGTGCGGCTGCCGTCGAGCTGCTTGTCGCCCAGCGGCTTTTGATAGACCTGATAAGGCTTCGGTTGCGAACGGTCGACAAACACGCCGTAGTGCTTCATGTAGTCGAAGCCGTCCTTGAACCGGCGCCCGTCCGGCCCCCTCGTCGGCAGTTTCGAACATTGCGCGCGCACGAAGTCTTCGTGGCCGCCGAACTGGAAGTACTTGGCCTGCTCCGGCCCGAGCCGGCGGCCGATCTCGAACAGCACGTCCGCATAGCTGCGCGCCTCGCCCGGCGGCGGCACCAGCGGCTGGCGCAGCGTGACGTAGTGGGTCAGCTCCAGGTTGTTGCGGATGTCCATGCCCCAGCGTTCCAGGTAGGTGGCATCGGGCAGGATCAAGTCGGCGTAGTGCGCCATCTCCGAATAGACAACGTCCGAGCAGGCGTGGAACGGGATCAGCTTCTCATCCAACAGCACTTCGACGGTGGTGCTGCGCCCCTCGGGCCACGTCATCGGCGCGCCGAGCGTGTAGCTCAGGTAGACGTCCAGTCGCGCGCGGCCCTGGCGCAGGTAGTCGTAGACGATCTGGCCCACCTTCATCTTCTGCCAGCGGTTCGCCAGCGGCCACTCGGGCGGGTCTTCCAGGTCGGTGCGGATCTTCGGCGCCGGCGGCATCGGCTGCGGTTGCGGGTAGCGCGCGGCCGACAGTTTTTCATCGAGCCCGTAGCAATAGCCGCCCGGTTTGGCGATCGAGCCGACCAGCGCGTTGAGCATGACGACCGCGCGTTCGGCGTTGAAGCCGTTGTAGTGGGCGCCGGTGCCCCGGTTGGTGAAGGCCGCCACCGCCGGCCGCAGACGCGCGAATTCCAGCGCCAGGCGCTCGATGTCGCGCGCGGCGATGCCCGACAGCTTGGCCGCCCACGCCGGCGTGCAGGTGGCCAGCCAGGCGCGCATCGTCTCCAGCCCGGGCTGGACGAAGCGGGCGACGAAGTCGTGGTCGATCTCGTTTTCGCGGATGATCACGTGCGCCATCGCCAGCGCCACCGCGCCCTCGGTGCCCGGGAAGGGCTGATGCCATTCGTCGCTGCGGCCGGCCGTGTTGGACAGGCGCACGTCGAACGTCACCAGTTTGGCGCCGTGGTCGAAGCGCGCCTTGACCACCCGGCTGACCAGGTGTAGGCCGCCCTGGTGCGCCTCGTAGAAATTGGCGCCGAAGTTGAGGAAGTACTTGCAGCGTTCGGCGTCGATCGATTCCCAGTCGGTCTCGCCGAGCGAGACGTAATTGGCGGCGCGCTTGTTGGACGAGCATAGCGCGCGGTGGTTCAGCTGCACCGGCGTGCCGATCGCGCTCAGGAAGCGGTTGATCTCGGCGTCGATGCGCGAGCGGCCCTGGTGCAGCGCCACGCGCTCCGGGTGGCCGCTGGCGATGCTGGCCTTGATCCGCTCGGCCACCTCGTTGTAGGCCTGCTCCCAGCTGATGCGCTGCCATTTGCCCTCGCCGCGCGCGCCGACGCGCTTGAGTGGATACAGCAGCCGCTCCGGGTAGTCGTTGATGGTCGGCGACGACTGGCCCTTGGCGCACGTCATATAACTGCCCATGTTCGGATCGAGCGGATTGCCGCGGATCTTGATCACCTTGCCGTTTTGGACGAAGGCCTCGATGCCGCACACGGTCGAACAGTTCAGGCACACGCTGGTGATGCGCTGGGCGCTGCGGTAATCGTTCTTGACCTTGCGCTGGCGGCCGTCGGCCAGCGGCCGGTAGTTGATGGCGTTGGCGCTGCCGGGCGTCAGCAGGATGGTCTCGCCCAAGCCCAGCGTGGCCATCGAACCGATGCCGCTTTTGATGAATCCTCGACGGTCCATGCTCATTCTCCCCGGGTTTTTGCTGGATGGCCGGCGCGTTGCGCGCTATGCGAAAACTCCGACTTGAGCTGGTCCCAGGTCTCGACCTCGTACGAAAACGGGTCGTGGCTGCGGCCCTTGGGCACCTTGCGCTCCATCGCGCGCGGCACCACGCCGCCCAGGCCACGGTACTGCACCAGCGGCCGGGTTTTCTCCTCCGGCTTGAGCG
>DASVTJ010000534.1:0-2372 GCA_036387635.1 Duganella sp. | reverse complement strand
CCGGCGCCCCGCCGCCCCGCTGAACACTATAGAATAGCGGCTTCGATAGTCATTCCTTGCATTTCTATTCATGTCCCCCGACGACTACTGCCAGCAAAAGACCGCCCAGAGCGGCTCCAGTTTCTACTATAGTTTTCTGTTCCTGCCGCCGGAGCGTCGCCGAGCCATCACCGCCCTGTACGCGTTTTGCCGCGAAGTCGACGACACCGTCGACGAATGCACCGACGAATCGGTGGCGCGCATCAAGCTGGCGTGGTGGCGCAAGGAAATCGCCAACATGTACGAAGGCACGCAAAGCCATCCGGTGACGCTGGCGTTGCAGCCGCACGTGGCCATCTACAAGCTTGAGCAGCAGCATTTGCAGGCCATCATCGACGGCATGGAAATGGACCTGAACCAGACCCGCTACCTCGACTATCCGGCACTGACGAGCTACTGCTGGCACGTGGCCTCGGTGGTGGGCATCCTGTCGGCCAGCATCTTCGGCGTGACCCGCCCGGAAACGCTGAAGTTCGCCGAGAAACTGGGCCACGCCTTCCAGCTGACCAATATCATCCGCGACGTCGGCGAGGATGCGCGCAAGGGCCGCATCTATCTACCGATCAGCGAGCTGCAACAGTTCAACGTCACCGCCGCCGACCTGCTCAACGCCCGCCACAGCGAAAACTTCGAAAAGCTCATGGCGTTCCAGGTCGCGCGCGCCCAGCAGGCCTACGACGACGCCTTCGCGTTGCTGCCGAAGGAAGACCGCCGCGCCCAGCGCCCGGGCCTGATGATGGCGGCCATCTACCGCACCCTGTTGACCGAAGTGGAAAACGATGGCTACCACGTGCTCACGCAGCGCATCTCGCTGACGCCGATCCGCAAACTGTGGCTTGCCTGGAAGACCTATATTCGTGGCTAACGACGGCGCGCTGACCGGCTCGCCGGAAGAAAAACGTTTGGCCGCGAAAGCCGCACCTTTCAACACCCGTTCGGTCGCCGTCATCGGCAGCGGCTGGGCCGGCTGCAGCGCGGCCGTCGAGCTGGCGCGGGCCGGCTTCAAGGTCACGTTGTTCGAGGCGGCGCGCACCCTGGGCGGGCGGGCGCGCCGCGTCGACCTCGACGGCAAGCGGCTCGACAACGGCCAGCACATCCTGCTGGGCGCCTACAGCGAAACCTTGCGCCTGATGAAGCTGGTTGGCGTGGACCGCGACAAGGCACTGCTGACCTTGCCGCTGCAAATGCGCTATCCGCCCGGCGCCGGCGGCATGGACTTTGTCGCGCCGCGCTTGCCGGCGCCGCTGCATCTGGCGTTCGCGCTGCTGCGCAGCAAGGGCCTGGACCGCGCCGACAAGATGAGCCTGGCGCGTTTTTCGAGCACGGCGCGCTGGATGGGCTGGCAATTGAACGACGATTGCAGCGTCAGCGAGTTGCTGGAGCGCTTCGACCAGACCCCGCGCCTGATCGAGTTGATGTGGCGCCCGCTGTGCCTGGCGGCGCTGAACACGCCGCCGCAGCGCGCTTCGGCCCGGATCTTTTTGAACGTGCTGCGCGACAGCCTAGGCGCCAAGCGCAGCGCCTCGGACATGCTGCTGCCGCGCGCCGACCTGTCGGCGCTGTTGCCCGACGCCGCCTCGGCCTTCGTCCAGGCGCACGGCGGCGCGGTGCGCACCGGCGCGAAGGTGCAGGCGATGCGCTCGATCGAGGGCCGCCTGTGGCAGGTCGAGGTCAGCGGCGCGGCCGTCGGCGGCACCTGGAGTACCTATTTCAACGGCGTGGTGCTGGCCACCGGCGCCGCCCAGGCCGCCGCGTTGCTGCACGCCGTGCCGGACTGCGACACCACCGCCGTGTGCGGCCAACTGACGGCGTTCGAACCCGAGGCGATCACCACCGTCTACCTGCAATACGATGCCGGCACCCGGCTGGCGCTGCCGTTTTTCGCGCTGCTGGAAGATCCGAACAATTACCAGTGGGGCCAGTTCGTGTTCGACCGCGGCCAGCTCGACGCTGGCCAGGCCGGTTTGCTGGCGGTGGTCATCAGCGCCTCGGCCGCCGTTGCCGCCCAGGACCAGGATTTGCTGGCCGAGGCGGTGGCGGTGCAGCTGGCGGCGGCGTTCCAGCGCCCGGAACTGGGGCGTCCGTCATGGTTCAAGGTCATCACCGAGAAGCGCGCCACCTACGCCAGCTCGCCGGGACTGGTGCGCCCGCCCAATGCCAGCGGCCTGCCGGGCCTGGTCATCGCCGGCGATTACACGGCCGGCGACTATCCGGCCACGCTCGAATCGGCGGTGCGCAGCGGCGTCGCGGCGGCGGCGCTGTTAAAGGGCGTGCAGCCGGACATCGGCTAAACTGGCGGTCCACGCCGCTCCGGCGTCGCGCGGCGGCCATCC
>DASVTJ010000533.1:0-3732 GCA_036387635.1 Duganella sp. | reverse complement strand
TACGCACAAGCCCCCGCCCATGGCAGAGTCAGTTCAAAAACCGGCAGAACAGCAGGAATCGTTCTTCATCCTTGGCCTCACCAGCAATGGCAGGCAGTTCCGTCCCAGCGACTGGGCCGAGCGCCTGTGCGGCGTGATGTCGTGCTTCAAGCCGGAAGGCTATGTCAGCGGCCGTAACTCGCATTTGCAGTATTCGCCGTACGTCACGCCGACCCAGGTCAACGGCGTCAAATCGGTGGTGGTCAACGGCAAACTGCGCGAACTCGAGCCGCTGGCCTATCACTTCGTCATCTCGTTCGCCAAGGATAACGACCTGCAAATGGTCGACGCCTGCCTGGTTCCCGAGAAGTAAAAGCCCCTTAAGTCCCCTCTCAGAAAAATTCTGTTGTTGCCTCTACCCACGTCGGCGGGGTAGGGCTATGCTGCCTGTTCTTCAGATTTTTCGCGAGAGACCATGAACAACCGCCGTTTGAAACACGCCGCCGCCGCCAGCATGATGCTGTGCGGTTTGTCCTTTGCCGCCACCGGCAGCGCCTGGGCGCAGGCCGCCGCCGCACCGGCCGCCACAGCCGCGAAGGCACCTGCGGCCGCCGCCGCGGTCAAGCTGCCAGCCGGCGTGGTCAAGGGACCGTCGGTGGAAGGCATCACCGAATACCGGCTGCCGAACGGCTTGAAAGTGCTGCTGTTTCCCGACGCGTCCAAGCCGACGGTGACGGTCAACGTCACCTACCTGGTCGGCTCGCGGCACGAGAACTACGGCGAGACCGGCATGGCCCACCTGCTGGAACACATGATGTTCAAGGGCGCGCCGAAGAACCGCGCCATTCCCAAGGAATTCGCCGATCGCGGCATGGACTTCAACGGCACCACCTCCAACGACCGCACCAACTACTACGAAGTATTCCAGGCCAGTCCCGAGAACCTGAAATGGGCGCTCGACATGGAGGCCGACCGCATGGTGAACTCCTTCATCGCGCGCAAGGATCTCGATTCCGAAATGACGGTGGTGCGCAACGAGTACGAAAGCGGCGAGAACAGCCCGTTCGGCGTGGTCCTCAAGCGCATGCAAAGCGTGGCCTACGACTGGCACAGCTACGGCCGATCCACCATCGGCAACCGCAGCGACATCGAAAACGTCAAGATCGAGAACCTGCAAGCGTTCTACCGCACCTACTACCAGCCGGACAACGCGGTGCTGCTGGTGGCCGGTAAATTCGACCCGGCGCAAACGCTGGCGTGGATCGGCAAATCGTTCGGCGCGATCCCAAAACCGAAGCGCGCGCTGCCGCCGTTCTGGACGGTCGAACCGACCCAGGACGGCGAGCGCAGCTTCGTGGTGCGCCGCAAAGGCGACATGCAGCTGGTGGTCCTCGGCTACAAGATCCCGTCGGCGCTGCAGCAGGACAGCGACGCGCTCAGTTTCATGTCCGAGATTCTCGGCGACACGCCGACCGGCCGCCTGCACAAATCGCTGGTGGAAACCGGCAAGGCGGCCGAGGTGTTCAGCTTCGGCCAGACCGGCTACGCGCCGGGCTTGCAATTGATCGGCGCCGTGGTCAAGGCCGGCCAGCCGCTCGAGCCGGTGCGCGACGCGCTGATTACGGCGGTCGAGAGCTTCGCCACCACGCCGCCGACGGCCGATGAAATGGAGCGCGTGCGCCGCAACTACGCCAACGGCATCGAGAAGTCGCTCAACGATCCGCAAAAGGTCGGTGTCGCCTTGTCTGAGGAGATCGCGCTGGGCGACTGGCGCCTGCTGTTCCACGGCCGCGACAAGCTGCCGACGATCACGCCGGAGCAGGTCAGCGCCGTCGCCGCGCGCTATCTGAAACGCGACAACCGCGTGGTCGGCACTTTCATCCCCGAAGACACTCCGCAGCGCGCCGAAATTCCGGCCGCGCCGCCGGTGGCCGAAGTGATGAAGGACTTCAAGGGCAAGGACAGCGTGCTGACGGCCGAGGCGTTCGACCCGAGCCAGGACAACATCAACGCCCGCACCGAGATCAAGACCATCGGCGGCTTGAAGGCGGCGCTGCTGCCTAAGAAAAATCGCGGCGAGGCCGTCTCGGTCAACCTCGCGCTGCATTGGGGCGACGAGAAAAACCTGTTCAACACCGCCATCGTCTCCGAGGCCGCCAGCGAGATGCTGATGCGCGGCACCGACAAGTTCACCCGCGAGCAGTTGGCCGACGCCTTCGCCAAGCTGAAAATCTCGGGTGACGTGTATCACTTCGACACCACCGGTCCGAATCTGGACGCGGCGCTGCGGCTGGTGGCGCACGTGCTGCGCAACGCCAGCTTCCCGGCGGCCGAATTCGAACAACTGCGCCAGCAATGGCTGGTCGGTATCGAAGCGTCGCGCAACGAGCCGCAAACGCTGGCGCGCACGGAGGTCGAGCAGTACTTCAACCACTATCCGAAAGGCGACGTGCGCGCGCCGATGACGATCGACGAGCAACTGGCGGCGGTCAAGGCGCTGAAGCTGGAGGACGTGGTGGCGTTCCACCGCGACTACTACGGCGCCAACCACGGCGAGGTGGCGGTGGTCGGCGATTTCGACAAGGCGCTGATCGCCAAAACGATCGAGGAAAGCTTCGCCGGCTGGAACAGCAAGGTCGCCTACGCGCCGATCACCAGCGTCAACGTCGACAAGGCGCCGATCTTCAAAATGCTCAATGCGCCGGACAAGGAAAACGGCTTCTATACCGCGCGCCTGAACCTGGACCTGAACATCGACGACCCCGACTATCCGCTGCTCGACCTGGGCAACTACATCTTCGGCGAAGGCGGCATGAAATCACGCCTGATGGACCGCATCCGCCAGAAGGACGGCTTGTCGTACGGCGGCGGCGCCAGTTTGCAGCCGGGCGAGATCGACCGCGCCGGCAGTTTCGGCATCGACGCCATCGCCGCGCCGCAGAACCTGAAGAAGCTGCAAGCGGCGATCAAGGAGGAACTGGAGCGCGCGGTCAAGGACGGCTTCACCGCCGCCGAACTGGCGGGCGCCAAATCGGGCCTGCTGCAGCAGCGCATCCAGAACCGCACCAAGGACGACGTGCTGGCCGCCGGCTGGACGCGCAACCTGTACCTGAATCGCACCTACAGCTGGAGCAAGCAATACGAGGACAAGCTGCGCGGCGCCACGCTGGCGCAGGTCAACGCCGCCTTCCGCAAAGCCGTCGACCCGGCCAAGTTGACGGTGGTGGTCGCCGGCGACCAGGCCAAAGTCAAAAAATAAGCGGTGCCGTGCGCGATCTCTGATTATGTACTATCATTAGTTACATGAGACGAGACAGCAAACTATCCTCCATCCTCCATGTGCTGCTGCACATGGCGCATGCCGACCGGCCGTTCACTTCCGACGAGCTGGCCGGCTTCCTCGACACCAACCCGGTGCTGGTACGCCGCGTGCTGGCAGGCCTGCGCGAGCGTGGCTACGTCGGCTCCGACAAGGGCCACGGCGGCGGCTGGAGCATTACCTGCGACCTGCGCAAGGTGACTTTGCGCGACATCTACGAGGCGGTTGGATCGCCCACGGTGTTCGCGATGGGTAACCGCAGCGAGCGACCGGAATGCCTGGTGGAGCGCGCCGTCAACGACGCGCTCTCCAGCGCCTTCGATGAAGCCGAGGCTTTGCTGATCGAACGTTTCAAGGATGTCACGCTGGCCGATTTGTCGGCCCGCTTCAATCGCGAATACGCCAATCACAAAGGAGCCTCCCATGCCCATCCC
>DASVTJ010000532.1:0-4092 GCA_036387635.1 Duganella sp. | reverse complement strand
GAGCTGGTGTTTGTCGGCTACGGCGTGCAGGCGCCGGAATTCCAGTGGGACGACTACAAGGGCGCCGATCTGAAGGGCAAGACGCTGGTCATGCTGATCAACGACCCGCCGCTGCCCGACCCCAAACATCCGAAACAGCTGGACCCGGCCATGTTCGGCGGCAGCGCGATGACTTATTACGGCCGCTGGGCCTACAAATATGAGATGGCCGCCAAGCTGGGCGCGGCTGGCGCGCTGATCGTGCACGAAGCGAAAGCGGCGTCGTACCCGTACGAGGTGGTGCGCAACAGCTGGAGCCGCGAAAACTTCGCCATCCACGGCAAGACGCCGGACCCCGACTTTCCGGCGGTGCCCGGCTGGCTGCACCTCGACCGCGCGCGCGAGCTGGTCAAGGCCGGCGGCTTCGATTTCGACACGCTGAAAAAACAGGCGCTGTCGCGCGGGTTCAAGCCGGTGCCGCTGGGCGTCACGCTCAACGTCAGCGAGCTCAACGCTTGGCGCGAGGTCGCCTCGCACAACGTCGTCGCCCGCATCGCCGGCTCCGACCCGGTGCTGAAAAACCAAGTCATCGTCTACAGCGCGCACTGGGACCACTTCGGCGTCGACGAGACGTTGCCGGGAACGCGCACGCAGCAAATCTTCCACGGCGCGCTCGACAACGCCAGCGGCGTCGCCGCGCTGCTCGAGATCGCCAAAGCCTACACGGCGCTGCCAGTCGCGCCCAAGCGCACCATCGTGTTTCTGGCGACCACCGGCGAGGAGCGCGGCCTGCTGGGCGCCAAATACTACACGCGCAACCCGCTGTATCCGCTCGAGCAAACGCTGGTCAACATCAACATCCACGGCATGAACGTCTGGGGCCGCACGCGCGCGGTGGAATTGCGCGGCATGGGCCAATCGACGGCCGACGACGTGGTGGTCGCGGTGGCACGCGGCCAGGGCCGCGGCGTGCGTCCCGACAGCAACGCCGAATCCGGCAACTTCTATCGCGGCGACCAGATCGAATTCGCCAAGGCCGGCGTGCCGGTGGTGTACCTTAGCGACAGCCTCGACTTCGTCGGCAAGCCGGCGGCGTACGGCCGCGAGAAGCTGCTGCGCTACAGCACGCAGCAGTACCACACCGTCAACGACGTCGTCGACCCGAAGTGGGACACGCGCGGCGCGGTCGAAGACATGGCGCTGCTCTTCCAGACCGGCTACCGCATCGCCCAAGGCAAGGACGCGCCGCAGTGGAAGCCCAACGCCGAGTTCAGGCGCAAAGCCGGCGCGCCGCCATCTCGCTGATTTCGCGCCAAACCCGACGAGGGTCAAGTCTGACAATCGGACACGAGGTCAACAACTACGGGACTTAACAGCTCAGGCCGTGTCCGAATGTCAGATTTGACCCCGTGGTTTAGACCCCCATGGTTTAGCCATTTTGGATCGCGCAGCTTTTGCAGTTGCGCCAGATTGCGCTGCTCGAAGGCGTCGGCGCCGGCGGCTGCGATGTCGGCGCGTAGCCCCTGCTCGGCTTGTTCAATGCGCGGGGCGTCTTGGGGCGACAGTTCCAGCAAACTGTTTAAATACGTTACGCCCCACTGCAGGCGCGTCGCCGGGCCCGCCGCCGCGTCCCACGCCTTTTCATACCAGTTGACAGCGGCGGCCAGATCGCCACGCCGCTTGGCGCCGGCCGCCAGGCTCAGCATGAAATAGTATGGCGCGTGCGAACGCGGCAATTCCGCCAGCAGCACCTGTTCGGCCTGCGCGGACAAGCCGGCATCGTTCAATGCGCTGACGGCCGTGTTGACCAGGCTGTGCCGCTCGTATGGATCGGTCGATGCCGCCAGCGCCGCTTCCACGCGGGCGCGCACCCGCTCCTGCAAACCGTGCGTCGCCGTCAGCAACCGCGTCAGCCGCATTTGCAAGCGCACCGCCGCCAGCCGGTCGGGCGCGCCGAGCCAGAAATCGTCGGCCCATTGCGCGGCCACGCCGCTCAGCGCGGCCGCCAGTTCCTCGCGACGGCTGGCGAACTTGATCAGATTGACGCCGCTGTTGCTGAGGATATCCATGTTGGCGCGCGCCAGCCGCGCATCCGAGAACATCGCCAGCAGCGCCTCGGCGTTGGCCGCCACGTCCCCCTGCTTGCCGCCCGCCGCCAGTTGCGCATGCAGACCCAAGCGCGCCGCCGCATCGGCGTTATCGGCGTTATCGGCGTTATCGGCATTAGCGCAAGCGCGCGCCAGCGCCAGCAACGTCGCGGCCGGATCGCGTCCGCCCAGCAAACGGCCCTCGTCGGTGTCCCACGAATAATGGCTCAGCAGCGACCACTCGTCCGCGCTCAACTTGCGGGAACCGGATAGGGCGGCATCGAGCGCGACGGCCGCGCTGGAGCCGGCCGCGTGCACGGCCAGCGCCGTGTCGAAGGCGCCGGCGAACAGCTCGCCATCAAGCTCGCACGGCAACCGCGTGATTTCCCCGCCATCTGGCGCGAACAGCACCAGCGTCGGGTAACTACGCAGCCCGTAACGCGCGGCCAATGCCTGCGCACCCGGCGTATCGCCGTCGAGATGGCAGCACACGACCGACGCCAAGCGGCGGATAAAGTCTTCACTTACGAAGATTTCAGCCTTCACCCGATTGCACGGCGGACACCAGACGGCGCCCCAGTACAGGAACAGCGGCTGCCGCCGCGTGCGCGCCAACGCGAAGGCGGCGTCGAGATCGCCGCCGTTTAAAACCTCATTCCACACGATGCTCATGGTCCAGGACGGTAGGCATTCAATAATTTGGCCGCGATCGACACGGTCACCGGCAACTCGGGCCACTCGTCGCCCGGCCCGAACCAGCGGGCGTCGGCGATTTCCAGTTGATCGACGCGGATCTCGCCGTCCAGGTAGTCGGCCGTGTAGGCGATCATCAACGAATGCGGGAACGGCCACGACTGGCTGCCGAAGTACTGGAGGTTGTGCACGCGCAGCCCGACCTCCTCGAACACCTCGCGGTGCACCGCTTCCTCGATCGATTCGCCGGCCTCGAGGAAACCGGCCAGCGCCGTGTAGCGCTTGTACGGCGACTTGGTGTGCATCGCCAGCAGCACCGAGTCGCCCTTGCGGATCAGCACCATCATCGCCGGCGAAATGCGCGGATACGCACTCATGCCGCAGTTCGGACATTGATAGCAGCGCTCGCCCGTCAATTGCCGGGTCGGCGTCCCGCAGGCGCCGCAAAAACGGTGCGTGCGCGCCCATTCGGCCAGCTGGGCCGCCCTGCCCGCCATGCCGAGAAAGCCGTCGTCGACCATGCCGAACAGCGAGCGCAAGCTGTGATAGCCGTGCTCGGCATCCACCGGCAGCGGCTGGTCCAGCCATGCCAACTGATAGTAACGCCCCTCCCACGTGCCGAGCGCATGCACGCGCTCCGGCGCCACATCGAGCGCGGCCACCACGTCGGGGTCCGGCAAGCCCAACGTGGCGTTGCGCAATAGCAACTCCCCGCGATGGAACACAAAAGTGAGCGCACGGTCGTGCGGTCCGGGCTTAGGTTCGGGAGTAATCAGGGGAATAAATGTGGCGGGCGTGAGCAGCATAGAAGGAAAAAGGAAGGTTACGCGCGAGCCCATATCTTACACAGTTTCTTATTTGCTTCTTTTGTAGGACGCAAATCAGTCACGGCCGGATCACCCAAACCGCTAAGCTCTTGTTTCTAAGCAAAGATTTACAGGTCTTTTTGCCGTCTTCTCACTCAACCACGTTAATTGCCGGTAAGATATATTTCTGTCAGGAGAATAAATTATGCCATCGATCGTACCGGGATTGACCACCGACCAAATCATCAGCCTGCAAACCAACCAGATTGCCATGCTGACAACGGCCGACATCACGCAGTTGTCGACGTTGCACGTGAGCGTCTTGTCGACGTCGCAGTTGGCCGCGATCGGTACCAGCCAATTACGGGCGCTGTCGCTGGACAATCTGCGCACCCTGACCACCGGGCAGCTGGCGCACGGCCTGACGACCAACCAAATCCAGGCGCTGGCGACCGCGCAGATTGTCGGTTTGACCACCGATCAACTGGTCCACGGCTTGACGACCGCGCAGTTCGCCGCGCTGGCGA
>DASVTJ010000531.1:0-2683 GCA_036387635.1 Duganella sp. | reverse complement strand
CACACCTAAAGTAATCGGAAATCCGATGCCGAACAAATTCAGGGCCGGCGCCGCGCGCGTCAGGATGCCCAGCGCGACGTTGGTGATCAACAGCGCGGCGACGATCGGCAGCGACAGTTGCACGCCGGTGCTGAAGATCCGCCCGCCCCAGTCGGCCATCTGCTTGAAGCCGCCGCTGTAGATCGGCGTGGCCGACACCGGCAGCGACGTGAAACTCTCCACCAGCGCCGACAACAGCACCAGGTGGCCGTCGACCGACAGGAAACCCAGCGTCGCCACCAGCGCCAGGAACTGGCTGATCGCCGACGAGCGGCCGCGCGTGTTCGGATCGAAAAACGTCGCGAAGCCCAGACCCATCGTCAAACTGGAAATTTCCCCCGCCATTTCCACCGCCGCGAACACGATGCGGATGGTGAAGCCCATCGCCAGCCCGATCAGCATCTCTTGCGCCAGGATCAACAACCCGGCCATCGACAGCGGATCGGCCGCCGGCAGCGCCGGCACCGTCGGCGCCACGATCATCGCCAGCATCACGCCCAGCGCGACCTTGACGGTGGCCGGCACCGAGTTGTTGCCAAACAACGGCGAGGCCGCCAGCAGTCCCAGTATCCGCGTAAGCGGCCACAGCAGTCCGGCGATCCACATGTTGATATCGGCACTGGAGAGCGTAATCATGAGGCTTTATTTGGTTTTGTTACCTCGCGTTACATTTCCGCGCGGAATTAATGGTGTTTAGCCAACGAGCTCAGCCAACCAAGTTCGGTATGCCGCCGAACACTTCGCGCATATAGTCGAGCATTACCGACAACATCCACGGGCCGGCCACCACCAGCGCCACGAAAATGCCGACCAGCTTGGGGATGAACGACAACGTTGCTTCGTTGATCTGCGTCGCGGCCTGGAAGATGCTGACGATCAGGCCGATGACCAGCGCCACCAGCAACATTGGCGCGGCGATCATCAACGTCACTTCCATCGCGTGGCGGCCCAGCGTCATCACGCTTTCGGGGGTCATGGCGTGCTCCTAGTAGAAACTCTGCGCGAGCGAGCCGAGCAGCAACTGCCAGCCGTCGACCAGTACGAACAGCATCAGCTTGAACGGCAGCGAAATGACCGCCGGCGACATCATCATCATGCCCATCGACATCAGCACCGACGCCACCACCATGTCGATGATCAGGAACGGGATGAAGATGGCAAAGCCGATCTGGAACGCCGTCTTGAGCTCGCTGGTGACGAACGCCGGCACAAGGATGCGCAGCGGCACGTCTTCGGGACCCTGCAGCGCCGGGCTGCGCGAAAGCTTGACGAACAGCGCCAGGTCGGCCTGGCGGGTCTGCTTCATCATGAAGGTTTTGAGCGGCGCGGCGCCCTTGTCGAGCGCCTCGCTCATGGTCAGCTTGTTTTCCTGCAGCGGCAAATAGGCTTCGTTGTAGATCTTGTCGAAGGTCGGTCCCATGACGAACAAGGTCAGGAACAGCGCCAGGCCGACGATCACCTGGTTCGGCGGCGCCGATTGCGTGCCCAGCGCCTGGCGCAGCAGCGACAGCACGATGATGATGCGGGTAAAGCAAGTCATCAGCAACAGCGCGGCCGGGATGAACGACAGCGCCGTCATCAGCAGCATCGTTTGCAGCGGCAGCGTGTAGTTGGTGCCGCCGCCCGGCGCCGGCGTGGAATTCAGCGCCGGAATGCCGATGTTCGATTGGGCGCCGGCCAGCAGCGGCAGCGCCAGCGCACCCAGCAGCAGCACGGCTTTGGCGATGGTCCGCTTATTTTCCAGCTTATTTGCCATTGCGCTTGTCGATTGTTTGTTTGAACCAGTCGGCGAAGTTGGCCGTCTGCAGCGTGGCGGGCACGGCGGCGTCGGCGTTGGCCTGGCGCGGCATCGTCGCCAGCTGGTTGATGCGGCCCGGCGAGGCGCCGACGACGATCCATTGGTCGCCCACTTCCACCACCAGGATGCGCTCGCGCGTACCCAGGCTCAGCGAGCCGACCAGCTTGACGGTGCCGCCGCCGCCGCCGAAGTTCTTCGGGCCGAAGCGTTTGACGAACCAGGCGCCGCCGAGCAGCAGCGCCAGCACGAACAACAAGGCGAACGTCGTTTGCAGCAAGCCGCCGGTGGCGGAAGACGTCGGTTGCGGCGTGGGGATGGTCATCGCCAGCGGGCCGGGCGGGGTGGCCGCGGTGGCCGCCGTCGCTGGAGCGCCGTTGGCGGTGGCGGCGCCGTTGTTGGTGCTGGCGCTGGCTGGCGCGCCGGTGACCGGGTCGGTGGCGGCTGTTTCGGCGCTCGATGGCTTCGGCGCGCCGGCCACATCGCTGGCGAGCGGCGCCGGCGCTGCCGCGGCGGTTGCGGGCATGGCGGTGGGTGCCGGTGTCGGCGTGATCGCTGGAGCGGCCGTGGCGGCCGGTGCTGCCGTGGTTGCCGGTGCTACCGAACTTGCCGAAGCCGGCTTGCCGGCGGTCGGGGCGTTCTGGGCCAGGGCGGGGACGGCGAGGGCGGCGATGGACGCCGCCAGGATCAGGGAGAGGGTCGGTCCGGGCTTCATTTATTCAGTTTTCGGATGCGTTCGGATGGCGTGATGATGTCGGTCAGGCGGATACCGAACTTGTCGTTGACCACCACCACCTCGCCCTGGGCGATCAGGCAGCCGTTGACCAGCACGTCCATCGGCTCGCCGGC
>DASVTJ010000530.1:0-7025 GCA_036387635.1 Duganella sp. | reverse complement strand
GGCGCCACCGCCGCCAATGTCGACAAGGCCAGGCTGCGCGCCAAACGCGCTGGCGAAACGCTATCGGTGGAGTGCCCGCGCTAATGGTGGATCAGGTTCTCGCGACAAAGAACGATGTCGGCACACCGTCGACAAACACGGCAACCTCGATGCGGCGCTTATCGCGCTGGCTGCTGCTCGGCGAATGGCGCGCGCACCCGGTACGGGCGCTGGTGGCCATCGCCGCCATCGCCGTCGGCATTTCGCTCGGTTTTGCCATCCATCTGATCAACGCCGCCGCGTTCAACGAATTCTCATCGGCGATCAAAGGCTTGTCCGGCGTGGCCGACGTGCAGGTGCGCGGCACCGAACCGGCGTTCGACGAAGCGATCTATCCGCTGCTGGCGCAGCGCGACGGCGTGGCCGTGGCCTCGCCGGTGCTGGAATTCGACGCTTCGGTTCCCGGCCAGAGCACGGCATTGAAAATCATCGGCATCGACATTTTCCGCGCCAGCTTCGTCACGCCCGACCTGATCGGCGTGCCGACCAACGGCGAGCCGATCGACACGCTGGCCGACGACACGATCTTCCTTTCGCCCGCCGCCCAGCAATGGCTCAAGCGGGCCGCCGGCCAGCCGATCGCGCTGCAAGTGGGCGTCGACCAGCTGCGGCTGCGCATGGCCGGGTCGCTGCAAAGCGCGCGCGCCGGCCAGCGCATCGGCGTGATGGACATCGGCGCGGCGCAATGGCGCTTCAATAAGCTCGGCCAGCTGTCGCGCATCGATCTGAAACTGCGCGACGGCGTCAATCGCGACGCCTTCAAGACGCAGCTGGAACAGCAGCTGCAACGCGATTATCCCGGCCGCTTCCGCGTCAACCAACCCAACGACCAGGAACAGAACAACCGCAACGAGGGCATGAGCCGCGCCTACCGCGTCAACCTGACGGTGCTGGCGCTGGTGGCCTTGTTCACCGGCGCCTTCCTGGTGTTTTCCACGCAGGCGCTGTCGGTGATCCGCCGCCGCAGCCAGTTCGCGCTCCTGCGCGTGCTGGGCATGGACCGCAAAAGCCTGCTGCGGCAGATTCTGATCGAAGGCCTGGCCCTGGGTATCGCCGGATCGGCCATCGGCATCGCGGCCGGCTACGGGCTGGCCGCCGCCGCGCTGCACTTCATGGGCGCCGACCTGGGCGCCGGCTTCTTCTCCGGCGTGCAGCCGACCGTGCACTTCACGCCGGTTGCCGCCACCGTCTACTTCGCGCTTGGCGTCGGCGTCTCGCTGCTCGGCTGCGCCGCGCCGGCGTTCGACGCGGCGCGCGCCAAGCCGGCCGTCGCCCTTAAATCCGGCAGCGAGGAAGCGGCCATGTCGCGCCTGACGACGGCGTGGCCGGCGCTGGCCTGCATCGCGCTGGCCGCGCTGCTGTCGCAGGCCCCGCCGGTGTTCGAGCTGCCGCTGTTCGGCTACCTGTCGATCGCGCTGCTGCTGATCGGCGTGATCGCTTTGATGCCGCGTCTGGCCGCCATCGTTTTCCGCTTCGCCCACAGGCGCTGGAGCGCCGCCAGCGCCGACCGTCCCGGCGCCTCGCCGGTGCTGACGCTGACGCTCTCGCGCCTGGCCAACGCCTCCAGCCAGGCCGGCATCGCGCTCGGCGGCGTGCTGTCGAGCTTTAGCCTGATGGTCGCGATGGCGATCATGGTGTCCAGCTTCCGCGTCTCGCTCGACGACTGGCTGCGCCAGATCCTGCCGGCCGATATCTATGTCAGCACCGTTGGCGGCGGCACCACGGCCGGCCTGCGGCCGCAGGAACAGACGGCCATCGCCGCCCTGCCCGGCGTGCGACGGGCCGACTTCCTGCGCGTGCGGGCGATTTCGCTGGCGCCGGGCCGTCCGCCGGTGGCTCTGCTGGCCAGCAACGTCAACACGCAAGATCCCGCCAAGTCACTGGCCATCGTCGGCGCCACGCAAACGCCGGTGCCGGGCGGACCGCCGCCGGTCTGGGTCTCGGAAGCGATGGTCGATCTCTACGAGATGACGCCGGGCCGGCGCATCCAGCTTCCGCTGAACGGCAAGCTGCATGCGTTCCAGGTGGCCGGCGTCTGGCGCGACTACGCGCGCCCCACCGGCTCGATCCAGATGCTGCTGAGCGATTACCGCGCCATCACCGGCGACCAGGAGGCCAGCAACGCCGCGCTCTGGCTCGAACCCGGCGCCAACGCCGCCGACATCGAACAGGCGTTGAAGCGGTTGCCGTTCGCCGCCGCGCTGGAGACCAACGCGCCGTCGGAAATCCGCGACATGAGCATGAAGGTGTTCGACCGCAGCTTCGCCATCACCTATCTGCTGGAAGCGATCGCCATCGTCATCGGCCTGTTTGGCGTCGCCGCGACGTTCTCGGCGCAGACGCTGGCGCGGTCGAAGGAATTCGGCATGCTGCGCCACGTGGGTGTCACGCGCCGCCAGATCCTGTCGATCCTGGCGATCGAGGGCGGCGCGCTGACGGGCCTCGGCATCGCCACCGGTTTCGCGCTGGGCTGGGTCATCAGCCTGATTCTGGTTTTCGTCGTCAACCCGCAATCGTTCCACTGGACCATGCGGTTGCATTTGCCTTGGGGCTTGCTGGCCGCCGTTGCCGCCGTTTTGCTGGCCGCCGCCGCGCTGACGGCATTGCTGGCCGGGCGCCAGTCGCTGTCCGGCGGACCGATACGCGCAGTCAGGGAGGATTGGTAATGCAGTTGATACGCTCGTTGATACGCTCGTCGATACGTTCTTTGGTGCTCATGATGCTGCTATCGTGCGGCCTGTGGTCACAGGCCGCCGCGCCGGGATTTGCGCCGGTGACGCCGCTGCCGGCCGGCGCGGCCTTGCGTTTCCCCGCCGATTACGGCGCGCACCCCGACCACAAAACCGAATGGTGGTACGTGACCGGCTGGCTCAAGACCGGCGACGGCAAGCCGCTCGGTTTCCAGGTCACGTTCTTCCGCAGCGGCACCGAACATGACCGCGCCAATCCCAGCAAATTCGCGCCCAAGCAGCTGATCATCGGCCACGCGGCGGTGTCCGATCCTGCCAACGGCAAACTGCTGCACGACCAGCGCAGTGCGCGCGAGGGCTTCGGCATCGCCTACGCCAAGGTCGGCGACACCGACGTCAAACTGGACGACTGGCGCATGACGCGCAGCGCCGACGGCGGCTACGCCATCCGCGTCGACGGCGCCAGCTTCGCGCTGAACCTGAAGCTGTCGCCATCGCAGCCGGTGCTGCTCCAGGGCGAACGTGGCTACTCGCGCAAAGGTCCGCGCCCCGAGCAGGCCAGCTACTACTACAGCGAACCGCACTTGACCACCAGCGGCACCGTCACGCGCGGCGGCAAGGCGGTCGCCGTCACCGGCGCCAGCTGGCTCGACCACGAGTGGTCCAGCCAGATCCTCGGCGGCGATTCGTCCGCCATCGGCTGGGAATGGATCGGCGCCAACCTCGATGACGGCGGCGCCTTGATGGCTTTCCAGCTACGCGACAAGACAGGTGCTAAACTATGGTCGCACGCGACATGGCGCGACGCGTCCGGAAAAGTCACGCAATTCCCGCCGGGCCAGGTCAGCTTTACCGCACAACGGCGCTGGCGCTCGCCCCGCACCAAGGCCGAGTATCCGGTCGAGTCCCGCCTCACCACTGGCAACACCGTGTGGCAGATCGCACCGTTGCAGGACGACCAGGAGCTCGACTCGCGCCGTTCGACCGGCGCGATCTATTGGGAAGGCGCGGTGACGCTGAGCCGCGACGGCAAGCAGGCCGGCCGCGGGTATCTGGAACTGACCGGCTACGCCAGCCCGATGAAACTGTAGCAACCACATAAGTACAACCGCAGTACAACCGCAGTATTTTTACCGAAACCGCAGCCACACGATGACCAACAGCTCCACCGCCAGCACACCGTCCGCAGTCGCGCCCAACGTCACCCGGGAACAAAAGAAAGGCAGCCTCGCCACCTTGCGCGGCTTGGTGCCGTTCCTGGCGCCGTACAAGCGCCAATTCGCCATGGCCGGCGTCGCGCTGGTGGTCGCCGCGTGCGCCACGCTGGCCATTCCCGCCGCCTTCAAGCAGATGATCGACCTCGGTTTCGGCGGCACCGGCGACAAGAGCATCAAGCACGTCGACCTGGTCTTCCTGGCGCTGTTCGGCGTCGCCACCGTGCTGGCGCTGGCCACGGCCGCGCGCTTCTACACCGTCTCATGGCTGGGCGAGCGCGTCACCGCCGATATCCGCAGCGCCGTCTACAAGCACGTCGTCACGCAAAGCCCGGAGTTTTTCGAGACCACGCAAACCGGTGAAGTCCTGTCGCGCATCACCACCGACACCACGCTGATCCAGGCCGTCGTCGGCACCAGCATCTCGATGGCGTTGCGCAATGTGCTGCTGTTTATCGGCGGCCTGGTGATGTTGTTCGTCACCAGCGTCAAACTGTCGGCCATCATCATCGGCCTGCTGGTGCTGACGGTGCTGCCAATCGTGATGTTCGGCCGCCGCGTGCGCGAGCTGTCGCGCGATTCGCAGGACCGCGTGGCCGACGCTTCCGCCATGGCCGGCGAAATCCTTAACGCCATGCCGACCGTGCAAGCCTTCACGCACGAGACCATCGAATCGAACCGCTTCGGCGCCTCGGTCGAAGGCGCGTTCACGACCGCGATGCGGCGCATCCGCGCGCGCGCGCTGCTGACGATGATCGCCATCGTGCTGGTGTTCGGCACCATCGTCTTCGTGCTGTGGCTCGGCGCCCACGCGGTGCTGTCGGGCGACATGACCGGCGGCGACCTGGGCCAGTTCATTCTGTATGCGTCGATCGTGGCCGGGGCCATCGGCGCCTTGTCGGAAGTGATGGGCGAGGCGCAGCGCGCCGCCGGCGCCACCGAGCGCCTGCTGGAACTGATGGCCGTCAAATCACACATCCAGTCGCCGGCCAAGCCGCTGGCGCTGGCGCTGCCGCCGCGCGCCGCCAACGGCGCGGCCCTGAGCCTGCACGACGTGCATTTCTCGTATCCGTCGCGTCCGGAAACGGCGGCACTGGCCAACCTGTCGCTCGACATCCGGCCCGGTGAAACGGTGGCCGTGGTCGGTCCCTCGGGCGCCGGCAAGACCACCTTGTTCCAGCTGTTCCTGCGTTTCTACGACCCGCAGCGCGGCAGCATCAAGCTCGATGGCGTCGACATCACGCAGCTCGACCTGCACACGCTGCGCGACGCCATCGGCATCGTGCCGCAAGATACGGTGATCTTCTCGGCCGACGCGATGGAAAACATCCGCTACGGCCGCGCCGGCGCCACCGACGACGAAGTGATCGCCGCCGCCAAGCTGGCCGCCGCCCACGAATTCATCGAGCGTCTGCCGCAAGGCTACAAGTCCTTCCTCGGCGAGCGTGGCGTGCGCCTGTCGGGCGGCCAGCGTCAGCGCATCGCCATCGCGCGCGCGCTGTTGAAAAACCCGCCGCTGCTGCTGCTGGACGAAGCCACCAGCGCGCTCGACGCCGAGTCGGAGCGCCTGGTGCAAAAGGCGCTGGAGGCGGCAATGGTCGGCCGCACCACCGTCATCATCGCGCACCGTCTGGCGACGGTGCAGCGCGCCGACCGCATCATCGTCATGGAAGACGGCAAAATCGTCGAAACCGGCACGCACGCATCGCTGGTGTCCTTGGGTGGCATTTACGCCAACCTGGCCGCGCTCCAGTTCCACAACGTCCACCCGGCGCAGTGATCGGGGTATCATTCCTGCTTTCAGGAGAATGAATTGACCGACGCCGAACTGCGCCTCAGCTGCCCGACCCACCTGCCCGGCCATCGCCAGCAGTCGCCCGCGCAGCAGTTCGCGGCGATGGCGGCGTGGTGCGAAGCCAACGCCGTGGCGCACGACACCTACGGCAACGGCGCGCTGATACAGCACTTCGAGCAGAAAATCGCCGACTTGCTGGGCTTCGAGGCTGGGCTGTTTTGCGTCACCGGTACGATGACGCAAGCGACCGCGCTGCGCATCGCCTGCGAGGAACGCGGCAGCAAACTGGTGGCGCTGCATCCGACCTCGCACATCCTGCGCCACGAACGCGGCAACCACCAGCTGTTCGACCACTTCCAGGCGCTGCAAATCGGCGACCAGAATCGCCCCTGGACGCTGGAAGAACTTAAAGGCATCCCGGACAAACTCGGCGCGGCCACGCTGGAACTGCCGATGCGCGAGATCGGCGGTCAGTGCCCAAGCTGGGAAGACCTGGCCGCGATCAAGACTTATTGCCGCGAACGGGCGATCCATTTTCACCTTGATGGCGCGCGCCTGTGGGAAACCGCCGCCGCTTACGGAAAGCCGGCAAGCGAAATCGCGGCCGGCTTCGACACGGTCTACGTGTCGCTGTACAAAGGTATCGGCGGCATGGGCGGCGCCATGCTGCTTGGCAGCGCGGCGTTCATCGCCAAGGCCCAGGAGTGGTTCCGGCGCCAGGGCGGCAACGTCTATCAGCGCACGCCGTATGTGGTGGCGGCGGCGATGCAGTTCGATGCGCGGCTGGCCGCGATGCCGGCCTACTTCCGCCGCACGCTGTGGCTTTATGAAACGCTGCGCGACTACCCGCTGCTGACGCCCAATCCGGCGCGCCCGCACGCCAGCATGCTGCACTTGCATCTGCCGGTGAGCCGCGAGCGCGCGCTGGATATCCGCAACCGCATCGCCGCGCAGCATGGCGTGTGGCTGTTCAACGGCGCCAATCACGCGGCGCTGCCGGACCGCAGCTATGTGGAGCTGTACATCGGCGACAATCTGCTGAATCTGGCGGACGAACGCGTGCGCGAGATCCTGTCGATTTGGTCGGCGGCCCTGGCGAACCAACCGGCCAACTAATTTCGCACAAGCCGGGACAACCGGCTACACTGCGCCCTCTTTTCGTTTTACTGCATACATTATGACCTTCCAAGCACTCGGCCTGATCGATCCAATCCAGCGTACGCTGGACACCCTGGGCTACAAACAGCCGACGCCCGTCCAGAAGCAAGCCATCCCCGTGGTGCTGGC
>DASVTJ010000529.1:0-3110 GCA_036387635.1 Duganella sp. | reverse complement strand
TGGGCGCGTCGGCCAACGCCCGGAAGCTCAGCCCTACATATTCCTTGTCGACGATGGTATCGATATTCATGATGTGTCCTTTAGTTTTTAGGGTTACAACCGCTTTTAGGGTTACAGCCCCACTGTGACAGCCACGCCACGGCAGGTCTGTGCGGCATCAAACATTGGCGATCTCCCACCTCTGGCAGGGTCGTTTAACGGCCGCGCTTTTGACATTCATATAGGCAATTGATATGATCGCCTGATGTATCTCTGGCCGCGTCCCCGCCACGATGATTTCGCAGTATCAGCATGAGCAGAGACCCCGTGCCTAAAATAGATAAACCGAAGATACTGGTGGTCAACGACGACGCCAACAGCCTGTTCGCGCTCACCAGCCTGCTAGCCCAGTGGGCCGAACAGGAATGCTATGAAGTCCTGGCCGCGCGTTCGGGTCAGGAGGCGCTGCGGCAGGTCTTGATGCACGACTTCGCGGTGATCCTGCTCGACGTCAACATGCCGGGCATGGACGGCTTTGAAACGGCCGAGGCGATCCACCAGCGCGCCCGCTCGGCCGACATCCCGATCATTTTCATCACCGCCTTCCTCGCGGACGAGCTCGATCGTTTGAAGGCGTACCAGCGCGGCGCCGTCGACTTCCTGTTCACGCCGGTGATCCCGCAAATCCTGTACGCCAAGATCGCCGTGTTCGTCGCGCTGGCGGTCAAGAACGAGGAATTGAAAAAGCAGGCGCGCCAGTTGAGCCAGCGCACCACCGAGCTGACCGCCACCAACAAGCGCCTGACCCGCGAGATCGAGGAACGGCAGGTGGCCGAACGGCAAAACCACGCCAAGGACGAGTTCCTGGCGATGCTAGGCCACGAGCTGCGCAATCCGCTGAGCGCCATCAGCAGCGCCGCCTCGCTGATCGGCCTGCCCGGGGTGTCGACCGACGGCGTGCAGCGCGCCAAGAAAATCATCCAGCGCCAGAGCCAGCACCTGGGCCGCATCGTCGACGACCTGCTCGACCTGTCGCGCGCGATGTCGGGCAAGATCCTGCTCAACCGCGCGCCGCTGGACCTGTCGCCGCTGGTGGCGCACACGCTGGAAACCTTCCGTGCCACCGGCCGCGGCGGCGACTACCAGCTGGTCCAGGACCTCGACCCCGGCTGGATCGACGGCGACGCCACCCGGCTCGAGCAAATCGCCAGCAACCTGATCGACAACGCGCTGAAATACACGCCCCCGGGCGGGCGCATCGAAGTGCGCACCTGGACCGAGAACGACGATGTCGTGCTCAGCGTGCGCGACACCGGCGTCGGCATCTCGGCCGACCTCCTGCCGCACGTGTTCGACGTGTTCGTCCAGGGATCGAGCACGCTCGACCGCGCGCAAGGCGGGCTCGGCATTGGCCTGTCGCTGGTGCGCCGGCTCGCCGAGCTGCACGGCGGCAGCATCGAGGCCGAAAGCAAGGGTCCCGGCGGCGGCAGCACCTTCACGCTGCGCATGCCGCGCATCGAGCACCTGGTCGCGCCGGCGCCGGCGCCGTTGGCGGCGGACGCCGGGCGCGAGCACGGCAAGCCGAGCGTGCTGCTGATCGAGGACAACGAGGACGGGCGCGAAATGATGGTCATGATGCTCGGCTGCTACGGCTACGAGGTGCAATGCGCCGAGGACGGCCTGCGCGGCCTGGAAGTGGCGGCGCGTTTCATGCCGGACCTGGCGCTGGTCGACATCGGCCTGCCCGGCATCGACGGCTACGAGGTGGCGCGCCGGCTGCGCGCCGATCCGGCCACGCGCGACATCAAGCTGATCGCGCTGACCGGCTACGGCCAGGCCGAGGATCTGCGCCGCGTGCTCGAGGCCGGTTTCGACCGCCACCTGGTCAAGCCGGTCGATATCGACCATTTGATGGAAGTGATCGGCAGTTGCGCCGAGCTGCCGGTGAAGCAATAAGCGACGCTCCCCGGCCTGCGCGCCACGGTGCGCCGCCGTTTGCGAAGCTCGGGTATCATCCAAAAACGATAAGTCTGCCGTAAAGATGGCTACCCGCCATCCATCCGGTCCGCTAACATCACTTCAGAGAAAATCATGTCCTCACCGCCGCCACAAGAACATCGGGACGCGCTGCGCAGCGCGGATTTGAGCGAACTACTCGGGCACGTACACACGTGTTGGGATAACGAACGGCGCTCGCTGTCGCGCCAGCTGCACGACAGCCTGGGCTCGTCGCTGACGGCGCTGACCATGCACCTGGGCCTGCTGATGCAAAAAATGCCGCAGGAGCCGGCGTTGCAGGACCGCGCCGCGCACATGAAGCAGCTCT
Organism: Duganella sp.; assembly: GCA_036387635.1. Classification (GTDB taxonomy): domain Bacteria; phylum Pseudomonadota; class Gammaproteobacteria; order Burkholderiales; family Burkholderiaceae_D; genus Rugamonas. The sequence goes on along the minus strand of DASVTJ010000529.1, from coordinate 805 downwards.
TGATGCAGATCGTCGAAACCAACCGCCAGATGCAACTGAAGCTGTGGAACGACAAGCTCGAGTTCCTCGGCGTGCGCGTGGCGCTGGGCGAACTGGTCGAGCAGTTCGGCGAGCAGCAGCCCCTCACCGCCCGCTGCAGCCTGCCCGATGACGAGCTCGACTGTCCGCGCAGCCACGGCATCGTGCTGCTGCACACGCTGGAAGAGGCGCTGCGCAACATCGCCATGCACGCGAAAGCGACCGAGGTCGATGTCATCGTCGACGACAACGAGGACGAGGTGATGCTGACGGTAAAAGACAACGGTGTCGGTTTGAGCGGTCCGGCGGCGGCCGCGATGGGCCAGGTGACCGGCAAGTTCGGCCTGCGCATGGCGCGCGAACGCGCCGCCTACCTGGGCGGCACGCTGACGCTGTCGGCCGGCGCCACCGGCGGCGTGACGCTGACGATGATCCTGCCGAAGCCGGTCAGCGCGCTGTAACGCACGCGCCGGATAAGCAATAAATCTCAAAGGGCAGATTGCGCCGTACCGGCTGATCCGCCCTGCGTGCTGTGGAAGTCTCAACCAGCGATCAATGCAGCTTGACCAGCGGCGTGCTGCGGCGGATCAGGAAGCGCGCCACCGCCAGGACCGCGGTGCGTATCGTGCCCAGCACCGCCTGGTGATGCATCAAATGCAAACTGGTGTACAGCAGGCGCGCGACGAAGCCGTCGACGAACCAGCTCAACCCCTTCAACGATCCCATCAGGCTGCCGACCGACGTCGTATGGCCGAACGACACCAGCGAACCATAATCGCGGTACACA
>DASVTJ010000528.1:0-6092 GCA_036387635.1 Duganella sp. | reverse complement strand
CACCACCACGTTCAACTCGCTGTTGTGCAGGAAGCTGCGCGTGTCGATATTGGTCGAGCCGACCGTCGACCAGGTGCCGTCGATGACGGCGGTCTTGGCGTGCAGGACCGCCAGTTGCAAATGGAAGATCTTGACGCCGTTGGCCAGCAGCTCGTCGTACAGCGCGTGGCTGGCGTGGAACACCAGTCCGCTGTCGGACACGCCCGGCAGCACGATCTTGACGTCGACGCCGCGTTTGGCGGCGCCGATCAGCGCGTCCACCGTCTGGCGGTCCGGCACGAAGTAGGCCGACGTCAGATGGATGCTCTTTTTCGATTCCTGCATCGCCAGGCTGTAGGCCTTGAAGATTTCGAACTGGCCGCCGGGGTCGCTGGCCAGCACGCGCACCACCTTGTCGCCGGCGATCACCGCTTGCGGGAAGTAGTCGGCCTCGCCCAGGTCGGCGCGATCCTGCCCGGTCCACTGGCGAATGAACAGGTATTGGAACGCGTGCACGGCCGGGCCTTCGACCTTGACGTGGGTGTCGCGCCAGCCGACGTCGTCCTTGGCTTTGGCCTTGGCGCGCGACCGGAACAGCGAGCTCTTGGAGTAGGTGGCGCTGATGTTGATGCCGCCCGTAAAGGCGATCTTGCCGTCGACAATCAAGACCTTGCGGTGGTCGCGGTTGTTGACGCGCCAGTCGTCGCCCTTGAGCTTGGCCGGATTGACCGGATTGAACTCGACCAGGTTGATGCCGGCCTTGCGCATGCGGTCGAAGAAGTCGGCCGGTACGCCCAGCGTGCCGACACTGTCGTACAAGATGTTGACGACAACGCCCTGCTGGCGTTTGGCGATCAACGCGTCGGCGAACTGGATGCCCAGTTCGTCCTGGTCGAAGATATAGCTTTCCAGATTGATGTTGTTGCGCGCGCCGTTGATGGCCTTGAGCATTTCGCTCATCGTCTGGGGACCGTCGAACAGCAAGGTGACCTTGTTGCCGTCGATGAGCGGCACGCCGGTGGCCGCTTCCTCGAGCGCCGCCTGGGTTTGCATGTCCAGCGAGCCCTTCGGCCAGCGCTTGGCCAGCAGCGCCTTGGTGCGTGCCGTCGTCACGTTGCCGTTGGCGTTGCGCACGCTCGGCGTTTTTGCAGGCTCGAGTTTGTCGCTCATGGTGGCGACGTCCGGCAGCGAGGCGCACGCGCCCAGCAAGCCCCAGCACATCAGGAACATCGGAAGCCAGATACGCATGCGTGAGGATTTCATCGTGGAGCCTTTTCGGGTGATTTCGATTCATCGGACAACGCCAGCGGCGCCGCCTCTTCTGCTGCCGAGCCAAAAAAGAATGAAATCGGCCCTTGTCTAAACCTGCGGCCCAGCACCTTCATCAGCTGCCAGCCATGCTTGAAACGTACCTGGCGCGAGCGCAGCGCCACCCACAACGCCAGTCCGAAACTGACCAGCAGGTTGACCGAGCCGATGGCGAGGAAGCCGGCCACCGACGTCACCACCAATTGCCAGCTGACATGATAGTCGAGGCCGACCATGGCGGTTGCGAAGTTTGCTGATGAGAACGTAACGTGGCGGATATCGAGCGGCATGCCGAACAGGAAACCCAGCAGCGGCATGACGCCCAGCAAAATGCCGAAGAAGAAGTTCCCCATCAGGCCGCCGAGGTTGTTCTCCATGTACACGCCGAAGCGGTTCAGGCGCTCCTGGCCCAACAGCCAGCGCAGGCCGCGCAATTGCGAGATGCGCTGCGCCCAGCGCGTGTACAGCGCCTTGTTGTCGTAGTAGCCCGAGATCAGGCCGGCCACGAACAGGCAGACGCCGGCGATGGCGGCGTACACCAGCGCCGGCCCGTGGATCGGGTCGATATCGGCCAGCAGATGCATGGCTTTGTCCGGCGTCACCAGATGGTGTCCTGTCAAATACGGCCATGCCATGGCGATCAGCCACGCGGTCGGGATCGCGGTGGCCAGGTTGCCCAGCACCGCCATGTTTTGCGTGCGGATGACCTTGTTGCACAGCTCGGCCATGCTTTCCAGGTCGATGTTGCGCCCGTCCTTGCTATGCAGGCCGGCGGCGATGCGCGAGGCCGTCATCGCCGGCTGCTTGGTGGCGACGGTGAAGTGCAACAAGTGGATGAACATGAAGCCGAGCGAATAGTTCATGCTGAACAAAAACGTCTCGACCAGCGGCGCGGCGCGCAGGTAGGACATCAAAATCTTGAACAGCGCCATGAAGCCGATGATCAGGCCGGCGCCGGCCGACGACACGAACATGCCGCCCAGTTCCTTGCGGTGGTCGGCCACGTAATGTTCGCCGGTGTGGCTGGCGTTTTCGGTGACGTTGCGCGCCAGCAGGTCGACATTGTCGCGCAGCAGATCGCTGACCGCGTACTTGTTGGCGTGCGCCTCGACCAGCTCCAGCGCCAGCCCGACGGCGGCGCCACGGCGCGGGCTCGGCGGCCCGTCCTGTTGCGCCGCGTAGGGCTGCCGCGCCGGCTGTGAACTCGCCAGGGAGCGCGACGGTGGCCACGCCTGCGCTGGTTGCGCTGGTTGCGCGGATTGCGATGGCTGTGGCGATTGCGCACCCGCCAGCGCGACCGGCGCCAGCGTCGGCGTCGCGACGTTCAGTTCGCCGCTGACGTCCACCAGGAACAGCAGCTTGCGCAGCCGGTCGATGCTTTGCGTCAGCGCCACCAGCAGGTACGTCAGCGCGATGCTGGTGCCCTGGTGCAGCGCCTTCTTGCGGATCTTGGTGACCACCATGTCGCACTGGTCCAGCATCACCAGCAGGTGGCGCGCGTCCTCGACCACGACGTCCTCGCCGGCAAGCTTGCGGTGGTAGTTGTCCAGATAGGCGTTGACCTCGACATTCTGCCCCATGAACGGCGACTCGTAGGTCTCCATCTCGGTATGGAAATTGGTCAGCTTCGGTTCCAGGCCGATGGCGCAGATGCGGTACGACAGCGTGCGGATCGCTTCCAGCAGGCCGGGCAGCATCAGGTTGGTGCCTGCCGGGTCGGCTTGCGCGCCGCTGTGGCCACCATTGCGATTGCCAAGGTACCCAGCGGCGTGAGCCGCCTCGCTGCCGGCGTCGCGCCGGTCCGGCGGGTTGCAGACCACGTCGACCAAGGCCAGCCAGTCGGCGGCCGGCACCGCGCTGATCCAGAGGCGGTCGGTGCGTTTGTAGATGACCTGGTCGAGCGCTTCGCTCAGGTAGTCGTTGCCGAGCGCCGGCGGCAGAATGCGGTAGGCGATGCGGCGTTTGAGTTCGGTGAAGAAACCGTCGTTCGACAGCACGCCGATCTCGGTGTACAGGCTGGAATGGCGGCGGCTGGAGAGCAGGCTGCGCGCGTAGCCGTGCAAGGCGAGCGCGTGCGCGGGATTACCCTTGAGGAGTTGCGTCAGCGTACGCACGTTGGCGGTGGCGCGCACGCCGTCGCTCGCCTTGCGCGGACGCAGCGTGTCGAACAGCTCGACCATCAGGCCGATGTCCGTACTGTCTGCTTCTATGCGTTGTAATATTTCGAGCATGCATATGGCGGACTTACCGCAGTTTTGACTAAAAAAGCAGTATATCCACTAAGCATTACTTAGTATGTACGTTGTCGTACATATTTCTATCTGTCAGGAAATCCCCACATCAGCAGAGCAAGATTTTTTTGGCGGCCTCACGCAGCTCGCCACGGAAGTCGGGATGGGCGATGGCGATCAGCGCTTCGGCCCGCTGGCGTGCCGATTTGCCGCGCAACTGCGCCACGCCGTACTCGGTGACCACGTAGTTGACGTCGTTTTTGCCGGTGGTGACGTGGGTGCCGGGCGTGAGCATCGGCACGATGCGCGAAATGGCCCCGTCCTTGGCGGTCGACGGCAGCACAATGAAGGCTTTGCCGCCGTTGGAACGGTTGGCCGCGCGCACGAAGTCGACTTGGCCGCCGGTGCCGGAATAGGGCAGGTGGGCCAGGCTCTCGGAGCCGCATTGCCCCAGCAGGTCGACTTGCAGGCTGGCGTTGATGGCGATCAGGTTGTCGTTCTGGCCGGCCAGATACGGGTCGTTGGTGAAGCCGACCGGATGCATCTCAAGCATCGGGTTGTGGTGCAGGAAGTCGTACAATTTGCGCGAGCCAAGCGCGAACGTGGCCACCATTTTGCCGGGCATGAAAGTTTTGCGGCTGTTGTTGACGGCGCCGCATTCGACCAGCTTGAGGATGCCGTCGCCGATCATCTCCGTGTGGACGCCGAGGTCGCGCTTGGACGTCAGCTGCATGACGACCGCGTCGGGAATGCCGCCGTAGCCGATCTGCAAGGTCGAGCCATCGTCGATCATGTCGGCCACATACTTGCCGATGGCTTCCTGCACGGCGCCGATAGCCGGCAGGCCGACCTCGATCACCGGCTCGTCGCTTTCGATCAGCGCGGTGATCTGCGACAGGTGAACGGTGCAGTTGCCGTTTGCGAAGGGCACGTTGGGATTGACCTCCAGCACCACCACGCGCGCCTTCTGGATCGCCGCCATCGTGTAGTCGGCCGCCAGGCTGAGCGCGAAGTTGCCGTGTTCGTCCATGGGTGATGCCATCGAGAACACCACGTCGGCCGGGATCAGGTCGCGCGCGATCAGGCCGGGCAGCTCGGAGAAATAGGCGGGAATGAAATCGGCCCAGCCGGCCTGGCCGGCAGAGCGCGACGCGCCGCCGAAAAACAGTGCCACATGCCGCACATGGCGGGTGGTGTCGCAGTCGAAATAGCCGTATTTGCGCATCGCCAAGATCTGCGCCACCTTGATGTCGTGGAAACCAGTGCGCCGCGCCGATAGCGCGTGCAACAAGGTCGGCGGCTCGCCGGCGCCGGTGGGCACGATGATGGTGTCGCCGTCCCTGATCAGGTTCAGGGCGTCGTCGGCGGTGCAACGTTTGCTGGCGTATTCAACATGCATGGCGATAGCCTTTCACATAATGAAATCCAACTATAAACCAAGTTGTCAAAAATGTGAGGGAAACGTGTTTAGGCGCACAGAGCGGTGAAAAATGTCGCACTATGATGAATCCAACAACCCTAACCTGACAGTGCCAACCCTAACCTGACAGTGCCTCGTTGCGCATTCATCATGAAACCGACCCTTATCGTTGCAGCGCTGTCCGTGATCGCGCCATTGACCGTCTCGGCTCAAACGTCTTCTTCGGCCGAGGTGTACGGGCTGATGGACGCCGGTGTGGTGGTGGAGCAAGGCTGCAAGGGCGATTGCGCCCGCACCAGGGTCGATGGCGGCATCGCCTCCGGCTCGCGGCTGGGCGTGCGCGGGCGAGAGGAATTGGGTGGCGGTACCTCGGCCGTCTACACGGTCGAGGCGGGGGTGCTGAACGATACCGGCGCCGCCGAGCAAAACGGCAAGCTGTTCAACCGGCAAGCCTATGTCGGCCTCGACGGCCCGCTGGGGCGGGTGACGATGGGCCGCCAATACAATATGGTGTACGACACGCTGACCAGCGTGGCCGACCCCTTCCACGGCGGCATGGCCGGCAGCGCCTCCAATCTGGTCGGCTACACCACCAAACGCTATGACAACAGCATCAAATACAAAACCCCGCGCGCGCGTAGCGGGCTGATCGGATCGGTGCTGTACAGCTATGGCGAATCGCCGTTCAGCACCAAAGTCAACCGCGCCTACGGCGGCACGCTCGACTATGAAAACGGCCCGGTCAACATCAGCATCACCCACCAGCGCAAGGACAACATGCTCGACGCCACCGGCACCACGCCCAAGGTCGACCAGTCCGCCCGCAACTCGCTGGTCGCCGCCAACGTCAATTTCGGCCGCTTTATCGGCTACGCCGCCTTCGGCCAAAGCCGTGGCGAAGGCAGCTCGCACTGGGACATGTCCAACCCGTACGGCGCGGTGGCGCAGGCGCTGCCCACCGACAAGAGTCGCGACGTGCTGTTCGGTATCTCGGTGCCGATGGGCGCCACCACCTGGCTGGCATCGTATATCCGCAAGGACGACCGCACCGTGGTCAACCGCGACGCCAACCAGATCGCCATCGGCGCCAGCTACGCGATCTCGCGCCGCACCGACTTCTACGCCTCCCTGGCCAAGATTCAAAACCGCAACGG
>DASVTJ010000527.1:0-1557 GCA_036387635.1 Duganella sp. | reverse complement strand
TTGTGCTCCGATGACGGCAAGCGATCTCCCCAGCGGGGGCGGGGGGAGTGTTGTTGCTCAGCTTGTAGGCATCAGTATGCGCCTCGCGTTGCGCGAGGTCATGTAACAGGTGAAGATGTGTTGCAAATACGAAACAGTGTGCCGACTTAAAAAGGCAATGTTGTCTTCAAGTCCGGTTTTTCGCACCAGCGGGCGAAAGCTTCGGCCATGCGTTCGCTTTCACCGACGGCGCGAGTCCAGTCGCGCGCGCGGCGCTCGTGGTCCTGGCCGTAGACGGTGAAGTCCTTGCGGTCGGGGATTTTGCCGTTGGGGAGCGCGGCGACGAACGAGGCGGACGGCGCCACCAGGATCACGTTGTCGAGCGCGGGATTGCCGGCACCGGCGCGGGCGCGCCGCCATGGCATGGACTTGTCCAGCCAACCCGGCACGATGTAGTCGTTGAAGTGCGGGTACAGCACCAGATCCGGGTCGCGCTGGTAGGGCAGGTGCGGATGGTAGTCGATCAAGCCGCCGTCCCAGTAGGCGCCGTCGGGCGCGCCGGCGATCGCGGTGACCGCCTCGAGCACCAGCGGAATGGCGCCGGACGCCAGCAGGGCGTCGCGCAGGTTGGCGGTGGACAGGTCGACGAAGTGGCCGGCGAAGGCGTCGAAGCCTTCGCGCAGCCAGCGCGCGTCGTCGCGGCGGTTGTGGAAGATGACGCGCTCCATCGCGCCGGCCAGGCGGTCGCGCGAGACGGCGTTGCCGGCGGCGGCCAGCAGAAAGCCCGCCATCTCGCGCCAGCGCACGCCGTTGGTTTGCGCCAGCTTGCCGGTGCCGCGCGCGGTGATGACGTTGATGTGGTGGCGCGGATGGTCGACCACTTCGGCCGCGTGGCCGTCGAGCAGTTCGTCGAGCAGGGCGCGGCAGGTTTGGCTGACGTAGGCGGGGGTGACCTTGGCCGGATAGCGCTGGCCGGCGTACAGGCGCGCCAGCCGTCGATGGCCGGCGACCGGATCGTGGAAGGTGGAAACGGCCATGCGCCAGGCGCCGATCGAGGCGCCGACCAGGCGGCGCTGGCGTGGCGCGGCTTTCAGCCAGCTGCCGAACAGCCATTGATCGAGGCCGTTGAGGATCAGGCCTTTCGGACCGCCGGCGGCGGCCGGGATGACGGCGATGTCGGCGGCGCGCATGCCGTCGGCGGCGATGCGCTCGCGCGCGCCGGCCCAGGCGGATGGTGATCGGGGATGACATCGACTCTATTCGTTAAGTAGGAGCTACGTAGGGCGGATTACGCCGTGCCGGCTAATCCTCCCTACGTGGTTCAGCGGTTATTTTATGCCGCCGCCCAGGGCGCGGTATAAATCCACCGCGCTGGTAGTGCGCTGCAGGCGCGCCTGCACCAGCGATTGCTGGGCGCTGAACAATTCGCGCTGCGCATCGAGCACGTCGAGCGAACTGGCGACGCCGTTGTCGAAGCGCAGCTGCGACAGCTTGAGACGGTCCGCCTGCGCTTCCTGCACCGCGCGCTGCGCGGCGACCTGCTCGCCGAGGTAGTCGCGCGCGGCCAGCGCGTCGGCC
>DASVTJ010000526.1:0-12820 GCA_036387635.1 Duganella sp. | reverse complement strand
AGAAATTGACGGCCGACCCGTCGGTGCTGGCGCCGTACCATGTCGAACCGCACGCGGCGCGCCTGGCGCCGCCGCCGGGCGGCAAGGCGCCGGCGTTGCCGACGCTGGCCGAGCTGGGCTTCGAGCCGAGCAACCTGGCCGAGGTGGGTATCCCGACCGGCATGTCGGGCGCGGCCGCCTTGTTCGAGGATTTCCTGCCGCGCATCGCCGACTACAAAACCGCGCGCGACTACCCGGCCGTCAAGGGGCCGTCGTATCTGTCGCTGCATTTCCGTTTCGGCACCTTGTCGGTGCGTTACGTGGCACGCACGATCGTTGACCTGATGGCGCGCGGCGCCGGCGGCGAAGGCGCGCCGGTGTGGCTGGCGGAGCTGATCTGGCGCGAGTTTTACGCCATGATCCTGTTCCACAATCCGCACGTGGTGGGCGGCGCCTACAAGCCGGCCTACGACGCCATTCAATGGGAAACCGGGCCGGAAGCGGACGCGCTGTTCGCGGCGTGGTGTGAAGGCCGCACCGGCTATCCGCTGGTCGACGCGGCGATGGCGCAGCTGAACCAGACCGGCTATATGCACAACCGCCTGCGCATGGTCACGGCCTGCTTCATGATCAAGGATCTCGGCATCGACTGGCGCCGCGGCGAGGCGTATTTCGCGCTGCAACTGAACGACTACGATCTGGCGTCCAACAACGGCGGCTGGCAGTGGGCGTCGTCATCGGGCTGTGACGCGCAGCCGTACTTCCGCATCTTCAATCCGATCACGCAATCGGAGAAGTTCGACGGCAGCGGTAAATTCATCCGCCGCTACCTGCCGCAACTCAAGGACCTGGGCGACAAGGAGATTCACGCTCCTTGGCTAAGCCCGCGCATGACGCCGCTGGCTTACCCGGCGCCGATCGTCATGCACGACGAAGCGCGCAAACGTACGCTGGAGCGCTACGAAGTGGTCAAAAAGGCCAGCCCCCCGGCGGCAACGGCCACCTGAAAAACCCCGTCGACACGTCAGGCGGATCAGGCGGCACGCCGTAATCCGCCCTCCACCAACCGCCCACGGTCAGGTGGCACCGTGATGACCAAGAAGGCCGGTGATCGCCTCGAGCAGCACCGGCTCCTGGAACGGTTTGCCGAAGTAGGCGTTCACGCCCAGCTGCAGCGCGTAGTTGCGATGCTTGTCGGCGCTGCGCGAGGTGATCATGATGATCGGGATATCCTTGGTGCGCTCGCCGCCGCGCACATTGCGCGTCAGGTCGAAACCGTCCATGCGCGGCATCTCGATATCGACCAGCATCAAGTCCGGCGTCGCCCCCTGCAGCTGCTCCAGGGCGTCGACGCCATCCTTCGCCAGCAGCACGTTGTAACCCTCGCGCTCCAGCAAACGCTGTGTCACCCGGCGCACCGTCATCGAATCGTCCACCACCATGATCGAGCGCGCGAGCGGCCGCGCCAGCGCCGCTGCCGATACAGCACTCGCCGCCTGCGCATAGCGCTGCCGGGCCTCCGGCTGATGCGCCAGATGCTGCGCCAGCGCCACCGGATTCAGTATCAGCACGATATCGCCGGTGCCCAGCACCGTGGCGCCGGCGATACCGGCCATGCGCGACAGCTGCGGGCCGATATTCTTGATCACCACCTCGCGGTTGCCCAGCACCTCGTCGACCTGCACCGCCAGCCGCTCGTTGCCGTTCTTGAGCATCATCACCGGCGCCGAGCGCTGCGACGCCGGCCGCGCCGCCGCGTCGCCCAGCAACGCCGGCAGATAGTGCAACGCCGCCTGGTGCCCCTGGATCGGCACGAAACCGCTTTGCCGCGCCTCGTCCAGCGCCGCATCCTTCATCTGCAACACCTGCTCCACCAGGATCGATGGGAAAGCGTAGGTCCTGCCGCCGGCATCGAGCAGCACCACCTGTGTGACGGCCAGCGTCAGCGGCAGCCGGATGGTGAAGCGCGTGCCCTTGCCCGGATCGGAAAACATGTCGACGCGCCCGCCCAGCGATTGCGCCTCGGACTGCACGATGTCCATGCCCATGCCACGGCCCGACAGCTCTGTCAGCGATTCGGCGGTGGAGAAGCCCGGCTCGAAAATCAGGTCGGCGATCTGTTCGTCGGTGGCCTCGTCCTCTTCCAGCAGCAGCCCGCTGCCGACCGCCTTGGCGCGGATGCGCGGCAGATCGAGTCCGCCGCCATCGTCGGAAAATTCGATGACGACCTCGTTGCCCTGCTGCGTGACCTGCACCAGCAGCTCGCCGGTTTCGTTCTTGCCCGCCGCGCCACGGCCGGCGCGCGACTCCACGCCATGGGCGATGGCGTTGCGCAGCAAATGCTCGAACGGCGCGGCCATGCGTTCCAACACGCTGCGATCGATTTCGACCGCGCCGCCGCGAATATCGAGGTTGACGCGCTTGTCGACTTCCTTGGCGCTCTGGCGCGCAACGCGGAACAGCCGTTCGGCGATGCTGGCGAACGGCACCATGCGCACCCGCATCAAGTCGCGTTGCAGTTCGCGCGTCAGGCGCGCTTGCAGCAGCAGATCGTTGCTGGCGCTATCGACGCTGCGGGTCAGGCTTTCGTGGAACGAGGCGACGTCGTTGACGCTTTCCGCCATCATGCGGGTCAGCTCCTGCAACCGGGTGAAACGGTCGAATTCCAGCGGATCGAACTCGCGGTCGCTGGAGACAGACAGGCGCGAGGCGATCTGCGATTCGGCTTGCATTTCCACTTCGCGCAGCTGGCGGCGCAGGCGCGTCAGGTTCTCCGAGAAGTCGGACAGCGACGAGCGCAAGGTATCGACCTCGTTTTCCAGCTTCGAGCGCGAGATCGACACTTCGCCCGCCTGGTTGACGAGGCGATCGAGGATGTCGGCGCGAACCCGCACCAGCGGCGACTTGGCGTTCGCGGGTAATTCGTCGGCGCAGGGCAAGGCCGGCGCAACGCCCCGGCCTCGGCCTCGTTGCGCGTCGGCGGCGTTCGCGGCGTCCGTGCCGAGCGTGGTCGCTGCGCCCGCCGTCGCCGGCGCGCCGGCATTCATGCTGTCGACGTCGGCGGCCAGTCCCGCGACGCCGGCATCGGCCGGCGCGGAGTTGAGCGCGTCGGGCTGTTGCAGTTGTTCGAACAGCAGCAGCGCGTGGTCGTAGTGCGCCAGCAGTTCATCGAACGCCTGCGGCGTGGCGGAACCGGCGTGCACCATATTTTCGATATGGGTTTCAATTTCGTGGGCATGCTGGCCAAGACGCATGGCGCCGGCCATGCGCGCGCTGCCCTTGACCGTGTGCAGCAGGCGAAGCAGGCCCTGCGCGTGCGACGTGTCGGCGGGATTATGCTGCCACGCGCGCAGCGCTTCGCCCACTTGCGGCAAAAGGTCGGCGCCTTCTTCAAGGAAGACCGGCAGCAGATCGGCGTCCAGTTCGTCGTTGAAGGCGGGCGACGCGACGGGCAGGATCTCCGGCATGGCCGGCGTCAACTCGATGATCTCGGCGTCCGGCACCGGCTCGGATTCGCGCTCCGGCTCCGGTTCGCTGTCGGCGGCTGGCGGCGCCGCTTCGGGGCTCGACGGCGCGGTGATATTCAGCGGCGGCTCGGCGAAAGCGTCGTCGAAGGCGGCGTTGAACAGATCATCGATACTATCGTCGGCCCGCGCTTCGGTCTTTTTCGGCGCCGGCGCCGCTGCCGGCGCCTCCGATTTTGGCACGCTGCCGCTGATCATCTGATAGACGTCCCTGAACAAGCGATCCAGCGCCGACTCCTCCGCCTCGACCGGCGCTGGCGGTGGCGGTTGTGGTGGTGGTGAGACGATGTTCCCCATCGTCTCCGCCACCAGATCGTCCAGGCGGGACTCGATCTCTTGGCCGGCGCCCGGCGGCGCGGCGGCCAGGTCGTCGGACATTTTCGTCAGTGCGGCGATCAGCTCCGGTTGCGCGGCCGGCATCTCGCCGTGCGCAAAACTGTGCAGCATCTGGCGGATGCGTTGAACGGCAAAGTCGAGCAGATCGTGCTGCGCCTGATCCAGATGCGGCGCCGGCGGCAGCAGCGATTGCAGCGTCGATTCCAGCGCCAGGGCCAGTTCGCGCAGGACGCCGAAGCCCACTGTTCCCGAGGTGCCAGCCAGCGTATGCGCGGCCTGCAACGCCCCGGCGTCGACCGGACGGCGCGGCTCGTGGCGCCACTCGCCAAAGTCCCGCTCCAGCAAACCAACCAGATCGTCCGCCTCCCGCATGTAGATGTCGTGGAGCGGCAGCGGGATGGCCAGCTCGCCGATATGTTTGAGATTGTCGTCGACAGTGCCGGCGACGGTCCCCGCGCTCGGCTGGGCCGCCTCCTCGAAAGCGAATTCTCCGCCTTCCTGTACCCGCAAGGCGGAGGCAACCAGCGCAGCCGCATTGCGGCCCGAAACGCCGGCGGACGCCAATTCCGCCACCCAGGCGCGCATTTCGCGCGCGGCGTTGGCCAGCAGCGCAAACAGCGCGTCGCCGACCGGCCGCTCCTCGGCCAGCCAGGTATTCATCACCCGCTCGTTCGCCTGCGCGGCGTCGGCGAACTGGTTCAGTCCCACCATTCGCCCGCTGCCCTTGAGGTTGTGGAAGGAGCGGCGCAACATGATCAAATTCTGCTCGGCGCCGAATTCCGAACGCGGCTTCGCCAGCGCGTCATCGAGGAAGTCGAGCACCTCGCGCGCCTCGGAGATGAAGATGTCGAGCGGTTCCTTCTCCACCGCCGCATCGCTGGCGGCGGGTGGCGGCACTGCGGCCGGCATCGACGACGGAGTCGGCGCGGCCACCTCCTGGTCCAGCACCGGTATCGAATCGGACTGCGCCATCTTCTTGAACGGCACCGAGCGGAAACTGCCCTGCGCCGCGTCGAACACAAAGCGCTGGCGCGCGCCGGCCGCGTTCTGCGCCAGCATATCGACAAAAAAGCCCAGAGCGCCGACGTTCTGCGCGATGTCGTCGAGCGCCTTCGGCTCCCGCGCGGGATCGCCGCCGCCGGCCGCCAGCGAGCGCACCGCCGCCTTGACGTGCTGCGCCGCCTTCATCGCATCGTCCTGATCGAGCATCGCCAGCGCGCCCTGCAACTGGTGCAGCACCGGATCGAGTTCCACCAGCGCCGAACGCTTGGCCGGATCGATGTAATACTCGTCCAGCACCTTCTCGACCTGGCGAAGGCCGGACTTCATTTCCAGCGACAGCGCAGCGGCCGTGTCGTCCTGCCGCATCTGCCGCGCCAGGCCGCTTTGCCACCGCGCCGGCTCCGGCGGCGTCTCACCGGACACCAGCGCCAGCAAACGCGCTCCGATCGTATCGGCATTGGCGGCGAAATCGGTCGGCAGATGGCGCACCCGTTCCAGCCCATGCTCGGCGAACAGCAGCACGGTCGCCATCTCCAGCGCCAGGTCTTCGCTGCGGCCGGCCGCCACGGCGCTATGCGCGACATCGGCCAACTGGCGCGTCAGCGCACCGAGGGCGGGAATATTCAGCTTGCCGCATTCGCCCACGACGTCGGCGAGCGCGTCGCCGAATTCCTCTTCAAGACCGGCATCGTTTTCCGCGCCGGCCAGCTTGTCCCAAATAGCCTTGGCGCGTGCGATGCCGGCCTTTGCGTTGGCCAGCGCCGCGTCATCGATCTGGCCGTAGCGACGGGTTTCGTAATCGGACGGCACCAGGCCGTCGAGCGCGAAGGCGGCGCGCATCCGCCGGGCCGTCGGCGATTCGGTCTCCGCAGCGGCGGCGGCGATGAAGAACAAGGCGTCGCGCAGCATCGTCTCCGGCTGTGCGGCGGTGCCCTGGCTAAGGCGGCGAATTTGCAGATTGATCAAACCAAACAGCTGCTTGACATACAGGCCGCCAGGGAGCTCGCCGCCGGCCACCAATTCGGCGAAGCCCTGCATCGCCAGCCAGAAGGTGCGCGCCTTGGCGTCGCGCTGCGCGTCGGCGACCAGCTTCACGGCGTCGAGCAGTGCGGCGGCGTGTTCGCGCTGCTGCGCCGGCTCGGTACTTTTCAGATAAGGCAGCAGCGCGCGCTCGAAGCGCTGGCGATAGGCCGGGTAATCGGCCGCATGGTGGTCGGCCGCATAATCGTCGGCCGCTTTATCGCCTGCCGCATCGCCATCGACAGCGGCCGGCTCCAGGCCAGGCATCCGCGACAAATCGGGGAAAAATAAATCGGCTGGGTGAATCCGTTCGGCGCCGATCATCTCCTGCACCGCGCGGTAGTACGGGAACAATCTGGCCGGCTGCGACGGCGCGCCCTCCAGCAATTCCTCCAGATACTCGACTAGCGCCTGATACAGCCGCGAGACCGCCTCCACATGATCGGTGCTGCACTTGACCGTACCGGCCTTGAAGCGGTCGAGCGCCGCCTCGGCCAGCTCGGTCATCTGGCTCACGCCATCGATATCGACCATCCGCAGCGCGCCGTGCGCCTGGTGCAAATGCGATTTCGCGTGCTGTAGCTGGGTCGCCTGATCTTCCGCCGCCCTGCCGCCCGCCTCCACCAGCGCGGTGCGCGAGCGCGCCAGCGATTCGCGAATTTCAACCATCACCCAGGACAAGGGCCCGGTGTCGGGATGCGGTTGCGGCGGTGTCGAAAAATCGGTTGTGGTCATGCTTGCCTAGGCCTTTCAATCATGTGCGCGGCGTGCGTTCAGGACGCGCTTCAGGATGCAATACGGAAGCGCGCAACCGAGTCTTTCAACTCCTGCGCCAGCACTGACAGTTGTTGAATCGATTGTGCGGTTTGCTGGGTGCCGTCCTGCGTTTGCTCGGTCACCGTCAAAATATGCTGGATATTGCGCGCCACGCCGTTGGCCGATGTCGCCTGCTGGCCGGTCGCCAGCGAGATCCCGGAAATGAGCTCGGCCAGGCGGTTCGACACTTGCGAAATATCGTTCAGCGCGGCGCCGGCCGCGTCGGACAGTCGCGCGCCTTCGACCACGCCCTGGGTCGACTTTTCCATTGCCGCCACCGCGTCGTGGGTGTCGGTCTGGATGGTGCGCACCAGCGCGCCGATCTGCTTGGCCGCTTCGCCGGAGCGCTCCGCCAGTCGCTGCACCTCCTCGGCCACCACCGAGAAGCCGCGTCCCGCCTCGCCGGCCGACGCGGCCTGGATCGCCGCGTTCAGCGCCAGCACGTTGGTCTGCTCGGTGATGTCGGAAATGAGTTCGGTGATCTCGCCGATCTCCTGTGACGATTCACCGAGTCGCTTGATGCGCTTGGAGGTGTCCTGGATCTGATCGCGGATCTCGTGCATGCCCTTGATGGCGTTTTCCACCGCCGTCGATCCCTGCCGCGCCGCCACCACCGACTGGCGCGCGACATCGGCCGATTCGCTGGCCGAGCGCGACACGTCGGTGATCTCGCCGGCCATCTTCGCCACCGTGGCGCTGGCGTCCTCGATCTCGCGCGACTGCCGTTGCGACGCCTGCAGCAGATTGCTGGCGATGCTTTGCGCATGGTTGGAGGCGCGGGTCACCTGCTCGGCCGTCGCGGTCACGCGGCCCACCAGCCCGCGCAGCTCTTCGACCGTGTAGTTGACCGAGTCGGCGATGGCGCCGGTGATGTCCTCGGACACGGTGGCCTGCACCGTCAAGTCGCCGTCGGCCACTTCCTGCAGCTCGTTCATCAGGCGCAAAATCGCGGCCTGATTCTGGTCGTTCATGGCTTTGGCTTCCTCCTCCTTGCGCTGCGACTGCTGGCGCAGGGCTTCGGCCTGCTGGCGGCGGCGTTCAGCGCCGCGCGTGCGGTTGTAGGAGTCCATCAGCAGCACGCGGCCGATCGCCGCCGCCAGCAGCAATGTAAGAAGGCCGCCGGTCACCATCAGCCAGAACGTCAGGTCGAGCGAATCCTGGTCTTCGCGGTAGGCCTGCTGCAGCACCGACAGGCGCTGGCGCAACGCCTCGTTGTCGTTGAAGATCAGCTGCTCCGCCGTTTTGGCGGCGCTGAATTTATCGAGCCGGTCCAGGATCGCCGTCACCGCCTTTTGATATTCCTCGAAGTCGGCCGCCAGCGCGGTGAATTTCGCGCGCAGCCCGGGCTCGCGCACGGCGGCGATCCCCAGCGGCGCGCTGCCGTTGAGGAAGCCGTCGACCGTGTTGCGGAACACCGTCGTGTCGCGGCCAAGCTGGAACGCGGTCTCCGAGCTGATGCCGCCGGCGGTGAGGAATTCGCTGGCGCCACGGCTCATGCGCTGGGTCAGCATGGCCAGGCGTCCCAACGCGGCGATCTCGCGCGACGAGCTGCCGCGTCGCAGCTTGATGGCGGTGATCTCCTCGGCGCGGGCCAGCAGGTCGGGCGACATCGTGTTCAGTTTTTGCAGCGTTTTGTCGACGCCGGCCAGGTCGGCCTTGAGCGTCAGGATGGTACCGGCCGCCAGATCGGTCGCGGTCCACTGCTTGCGCGCCGCCGCCACCGCAGGCTCCAGGGCCGCGCGCGGCTCGCCGATATGGCGGCCCTGGAAGTTGCCGCCGCCCGTCATCAGCGCGATGTCGCGATTGAGTTCCTTGCGGCTTTCCTCCAGCTGGCGGAAACCTTCGACGCTGCCTTGCACCGCGTTGGGCGCGGCCTTGCCGATGCGCTGCGAGTGCATCAGCGCGTCGCTGGCGACCTGGGTCTGGGCCGAGCGGTTGGCGCTGTGGATGGTGTTCATCGTGACAAACACCGCGCTCGCACCAAGGCTGACGGCCAGCGCGGTCGCCAGAATGCTTAATTGGCGCTGCGCCGGCAGGTGGCCGATCAGCGGCAGTTTGAAGCCGGCGCCGGCGTCGGCGGACGCCGTGCGGGTGCCCAGGCGGCCCAGCGCGTCGCGCAAACGGAGCGGCGCGCCGCCGTCGCCGGCGGTATAGACGGCGGCATTGTCGGCGCTGGCGGCGGTATCGCCGGCACGCATGGATTGCGCGTCGCCGGCGTCGCCGAATTCGGAATCGGGCGCCAGGCCCTGGTCGGCATTGCCGTCGCCACGCGATAAACTACCCTTCTTAAAACCCATTACACCCTCTTCGAATCAATTGTGCGGCCGGCATTGGCATTGGCGTTTGCGATGGCCAAATGGCTCGCAATAAGCGTAGGCGCCTCACAAGCCAACCTGCAGAAAACGCGGCTCGCGCACCAGTTGCGCCAGATCGATCCGGGTCCATTGCTGGCCCTCGGCGTCCTCGAAGCGCTGGCCGCACCATGCCGGCGCGTCGGTCGGGTCCATCATCGGCGCGGCCGTCATGTCGGCCAGCTTGCGCAGACCAAGCACGCGCCCGGCCAGCAGCGCGCAGTTAAAGCCCAGCCCCGGTGCGAAGGTGATGAAACGGCGCTCCGACGCGGCGCCGTCGTCGCCGTCGGTAAGCCGGCCCTGGTAGCGCGCCAGGTCGATCACGCCGGTCAGGTTGCCGCGGATGTTGGCCAGGCCCTGATACCAGTCATGCGCCAGCGGCACCGGCGTGACCGGCTGCGGCGGCACGATCTCGCCGATCTGGGTCAGGTCCAGCAAACACGGACGGCTGCCTATCAGCACGCCCAGTTCGCGGCCGCCGACGGGGGCGCCGGTCTTGGCGGCCTGCACCCGCTCCAGCAGCTGCGTTTGATACTGGCGCAGACGGCTGCGGCGCTCCACGCCGGCCGGCGAAGCCGCACCATCGGAGAGGTCGGAGAGGATGTCGGAGATGCCGGCCATCTCAGGCACTTCGGGCAGACCGGGCGTCTGGCTGCTCATCGCTTAGCCGAGGGCGGCGATTTTAGCCAGCAGATCGGCGGCGGCGACCGGCTTGACCAGATAGTCACGCGCGCCCTGGCGCATGCCCCAGATACGGTCGGTCTCCTGGCTTTTGCTCGAGCAGATAATCACCGGCACATCCTGCAGCGCCGGGTCGCGCGCGATCGAACGGGTGACCTGGAAGCCGTTCGCGCCGGGCATGACGACATCCATCAAGATCAACTCCGGCTTGTCGGCCTTGATCTTGGCCAGCGCCTCCTCGCCGTTTTCGGCCACGGACACGGTATAGCCGTTACGGACTAGGATGTCGGTCAGGTAGTAACGCTCGGTGGGCGAATCGTCGACGATCAAAATGCGTTGTATGGCCATGTTTTCCCTCTGGTTTTCTTATTCTGGTGACGAGACGGCGGCGCCGCCGGCGTGCTCGCGCACGGCGGCCAGCAGGCTGTCCTTGGTAAAAGGTTTGGTCAGGTAGGCGGCCGAGCCGACCATCGCGCCGCGCGCGCGGTCGAACAGGCCGTCCCTGGAGGACAGCATCAGCACCGGCGTGGCATGAAATTTCGCGCTTTTCTTAATCAGCGCGCACGTTTGGTAACCGTCCAGGCGCGGCATCACGATGTCGCAAAACACCAGCGCCGGGTGGTGATCGTTGATTTTGGCCAGCGCATCGAAACCATCTTCGGCCAGCACCACGTGGTAGCCGGCCTGGCTGAGGAAGATCTCGGCCGATCGACGGATCGTGCTGCTGTCGTCGATGACCATGATTGTCAGGGCCGGATCGGTCACATTATCTTGCGGCGTGGTCGTCATAATCGAATCGCTGAGATGATGCTATACCATAGCATAGGCAGGCCGACCGGCGCGCCTGCGTGCCGGCTTTATCAACTCAACCCGCGCCGGCGGGCGTCAGATGGCGACCATCTCGAAATCGTCCTTGCGGGCGCCACATTCCGGGCAGCTCCAGTTCATCGGCACGTCCGCCCAGCGTGTACCGGGGGCGATGCCCTCGTCCGGCAGGCCGGCTTGCTCGTCGTAGATCCAGCCACAGATCAGGCACATCCAGGTCTGGAACTCCTGCGTTGTTTCATTACTACTCACGTCTGCCACCCTTCAATCAAGTAAAATGCGGAATTAGGTATCTTAATCTACCAGCCGTGCAAAACCAAACTTCTCCTCTTATATTAAGCTTCGGCGCCGCCGATCCGGCCGGCGCGATGGGCGTCCAGGCCGACCTGGCCGCTTTTTCAGCCCTCCGCTGCACCGGACTGGCGGTCACCACCGCGTTGCTGATCGGCGACAGCGCCCGCGTCGAGGACGTCCAGGATATCGATCCGGACTGGGTGTCCGACCAGGCCCGCGTGGTCCTGGAGGACATGACGATGGCCGCCTTCAAGGTCGGCGCGCTGACCAATATCGAGCAGGTGGCGGCGATCGCCGAGATCCTGTCGGACTATCCGGACGCGCCGCTGATCCTCGATCCGTTCAGTTCCCGCCTGCCCGCCCTGCCCGACGACGACGCGGAGGAACTGCTGACGGCGGTGCGCCAGTTGCTGGTGCCGCAGGCGACGCTGCTGATGCTGTCGCTGGTGGAACTGGGCCGGCTGGCCGAA
Source organism: Duganella sp. (assembly GCA_036387635.1). Taxonomy (GTDB): domain Bacteria; phylum Pseudomonadota; class Gammaproteobacteria; order Burkholderiales; family Burkholderiaceae_D; genus Rugamonas. Next base: position 1,522 of record DASVTJ010000526.1, on the reverse strand, counting down.
ACCTGGCGCGAAGGCGCCGAGGACACGCTCGAATCGGACGTCGAGCACCTGCTGGCGTTGGGCTGCGAATTCGTGCTCGTCACCGGCACCGCCGCCAACTCGCCGCAGGGCGAGCCGGCCGCGCCCAACACGCTGGCCAACACCTTGTTCGGCGCCGACGGCATGATCAGCCACGACGCCTGGCAGCACCTCCCCGGGCCATTCCTGGGCGCCGGCGGCACCTTGTCGGCGGCGATCACCGCCTTCATGGCGCGCGGCGCCGACGTGCCCGAGGCCGTGACGGCGGCGCAGGAATACACCGTCGGCGCGCTGGCGCACGCGCAGCGCTACGGCATGGGCAAGTTCGTGCCGAACCGATTTTTCCATTTACTGACCACGGCCGCCGACTTGCAGTGAGGTTGTGTGCCACGCACTGGAGGCCGCCCGGCTTTCACCACTAGACATTGAAGATGCCAACATGACCACGAATTCGATCCCGCCTGCGATCACAACATCGAAAAACGATACCCTGTTCGCCCGCGCCCAGCACACCACGCCGGGCGGCGTCAACTCGCCGGTGCGCGCCTTCCGTTCGGTCGGCGGCACGCCGCGCTTCATCACCCGCGCCGAAGGCCCGTACTTCTGGGACGCCGACGACAAGCGCTACATCGACTACATCGGTTCCTGGGGCCCGGCCATCGTCGGCCACGCGCATCCGGAGGTGGTCAAGGCGGTGCAGGAGGCGGCCGCGCGCGGCCTGTCGTTCGGCGCGCCGACCGAAGGCGAAGTGCTGATGGCCGAGGAAATCTGCAAGCTGGTCCCGTCGATCGAGCAGGTGCGCCTGGTCTCGTCGGGCACCGAAGCGACCATGAGCGCGCTGCGCCTGGCGCGCGGCGCCACCGGACGCGACAAGATCGTCAAGTTCGAAGGCTGCTACCACGGCCACGCCGATTCGCTGCTGGTGAAGGCCGGCAGCGGCCTGCTCACCTTCGGCAATCCAACGTCCGCCGGCGTGCCGGAAGATTTTGTGAAGCACACCCTGGTACTGGACTACAACAACGTGCCGCAGTTGGAGGATGCGTTCGAGTCGATGGGCGAGACCATCGCCTGCGTGATCGTCGAGCCGGTGGCCGGCAACATGAACCTGATCCGCGCCACGCCGGAATTCCTGCAGCGCATGCGCGAACTGTGCACCGAGCACGGCGCCGTGCTGATCTTCGACGAGGTGATGTGCGGCTTCAGGGTGAGCCTGGGCGGGGCGCAGGAAATGTACGGAGTCAACCCGGACCTGACCGCGCTGGGCAAGGTGATCGGCGGCGGCCTGCCGGTGGCGGCCTTCGGCGGGCGCGCCGAACTGATGCAGAAGATGGCGCCGCTCGGTCCCGTGTACCAGGCCGGCACCTTGTCGGGCAACCCGGTGGCGGTGGCTGCCGGCATGACGACCCTGAAGCTGGTGCAGGAACCGGGCTTCTACGAGAAGCTGGGCGCCGCCGGTGCGAAGCTGGTCGCGGGCCTGACGGCGGCGGCGAAGGAAGCCGGCATT
>DASVTJ010000525.1:0-2629 GCA_036387635.1 Duganella sp. | reverse complement strand
CCCTCGGCTTGCCGTTTTGCAGCGAGTGGTTGAACACGGTGATGTCGGTGATGGCCACCTGCGGCGGCACCGAGCTGGTGCGCACTTGGGCCGGCGCCACGGCCGTCATGCCGTGCACGCCGCCGAAGTACAGCACGCCGTCGGCCGACGTCGACGACGAGTTGACGGTGAAACCCTCGGTCAGGCCGTCCGCCGAGGTGAAGTGGCTGACCTTGCCGGTTTCCGGGTCGAGCCGGTACAGGCCGGCGATGGTGCTGCACCAGATCTTGCCGTCGAGGTCGTGCTCGATCGCCAGAATCTTGTGCGCGCGCATGGCGGCCGCGTACGACTTGAAGCCGATCTTGCCGTCCGCCCCGGTCTGCATCAGGTTCAGGCCCTTGCTGGTGCCCACCCAGATCCGGCCTTTGGCGTCCTCGTGCAGGCTGACGATGTTGTCGTCGCTCAGGCTGGCCGAATCGTTGTTGGCGTGGCGGAAGTGCGTGAACTTGCCGCTGGCCTGGTCGAGCAGGTCGAGGCCGCCGCCGTTCCATTCGGAGCCGGCCCACACGCGCCCGCTGCGGTCCTCCAGCACCGCCGAGGTGCCGTTGACGCTGCGGCTGCTGATGTTTTGCGGATCGTTGTAATAGATCTTGCGGGCGTCGGTGCGCGGGTCGTAGCGGATCAGGCTGTTGCCGGTGGCCAGCCACAGCGCGCCGGCGCTGCCGGGCGCGATGGCGTTGATGTAGTCGCTGGCGGTGTTGCCGAAGTGGATGGCCTGGAACGGGCTGTCGGCCGTGTCGAGCCGGTTCAGGCCGTTGGAGGTGCCCAGCCACAGCGGCTTCTTACCGTCCTTGTCCGCGCGCGTGTCCTGGAACATGCTATAGACGATGGAGTGCGACAGCTTGCCCGGCGTCTTGTCGTCGGCGTGGTAGCTCTTGACGACCGTGCTGGTGGCCGGATCGTACAAGCTCATGCCGACGTTTCCGCCCATCCACAGGTAGCCGTTCGGCGCCCGCGCCAGGCTGAGCAATGCGTTGCTGGCCGGCGCCGAGCGGCGGTCGATGCGGAACGGCACGTGGCGCGTGAAGCCTTCGCTCGACAGGTTGGCCAGGCTGATGCCATTGGTGAACGAGGCGATCCACAGCATGCCGCCCCGGTCCTGCATCACCGCGCGCAGGTTGTCGCCCGGCAGGCTGTACGGATCGTCGGCCGCGTGCACGAACTGGTCGAACTTGCCGGTGGCCTCGTTCCAGCGCAGCAGGCCGGCCGACAGGGTGGTGCACCACAGCACGCCCTTGTGGTCGACGTCGAAATTGGTGATGCGGCTGTACGGCGAGGCGATCGCCCGCCGCGTAGCCCAGTCGTTCTTGCCGTCCCAGCGGATCACGCCCGATTCGGTGCCGATCCACAGAGCACCTTTGCGGTCGAACTGCAGCGCCCGCACGATGTTGACGCGCGCGTCCGGCGTCGGCGCCGGATCGACCTGGTGGTGCTTGAACACGGTGGCGCCGGGCGCCAGGTAGTCCAGGCCGCCCGGCCAGGTGCCGATCCACACGCCGCCCCTGGCGTCGAGCGCCAGCGCGTTCAGGTCGTTGCTGGCCAGACTGTCGGGGTTGTTGTCGTCATGCGCGTAGACGGTGAACTTGCCGGTGTTGGGATTGAAGTGCTGCAAGCCGCCCCAGCTGCCGACCCACATGCCGTCCTTGCCGTCGGAAATGATGTTCTTGATGATGCGATGGTTTTTCGGCGCCGTGGCCGGGGCCAGCACGGTGAAGTCGTTGCTCTCCGGATTGAAGCGCGCCAGCCCGGCCTGGGTGCCGGCCCAGATGCGGCCCTGCTTGTCCTCGAAGATGGCAGAGACGCGGTCGTGGGGCAGACTGGTCGGATCGTTGGGGATGTTGGTGTACTTGACGGCCTGGTAGCCGTTGTAGCGGTACAGACCGTTGGTGTGGGTGCCGACCCAGACATAGCCCTTGCGGTCCTGCATCATCGACAGCATCGACGGTTCGTCGCCGCCGAGCGGGCCGAGCTTTTTAAAGCGCAACGATGGTGCCGGCGCCGGCGCCACGGTGGGGATGGAAGTCGCGGTGAGCGCGGCCGCCGGGGCCGGTGCTGCCGGTGCAGCGCCCGGCAGCGCCGTGAGCAACGTGGTCATCAGCACGGTCGGCAATGCGGTGGAAGAGGGGAACGACAGCAAAAAGCGATAACAACAGCGTATGACCGGTAATAACACGAACATGGTGGAGTATCCGATGGCGGAACGAGGTGCACGTCAGCGAGCGGTGTTAGGCCCGATTAAGATAGATTCTGTAAAGAAAGGCTATTATACATGCCATTGATGCAATGGTTTCGATATAAAAGCTGGTGGCGATGCGCGCGTTTGGCGCAAATTAGGGTATAGTTTACGGCGCTCATCGTATCCTGCTCATTGTATTTGCTGTCATAGCGCTGCCACCGCATCATCCTTTTCGCACTTCCCTGGTGCCGCCCCCGTTGTGGGGCGCGCCGCCCGGGCGGGCAGCGCAGAATTTAATTGAAGAAAGCTTGGTTGTCCGCCGCAGGACCGCCGCACACACTATGTCCGAAACCGAGATCATCACCCCGTCCGTCATCGAGCCGGCCGCCGCCGGCGCCAGCACCGCGCCAGGCG
>DASVTJ010000524.1:0-6124 GCA_036387635.1 Duganella sp. | reverse complement strand
CGCGGTGTTCGGCAAGCTCATCGAGATGTCGGGCTTTTCCGAATCGATCGTCGTCGCGGCGATCCGCTACATCGGCCGCACCCGCGCCAACGCCGTCATCGTGCTGGTGTGCTCGCTGCTGACCTACGGCGGCGTGTCGCTATTTGTGGTGGTGTTCGCCGTGTACCCGTTCGCCGCCGAGCTCTACCGCCAAAGCAACATCCCCAAGCGGCTGATGCCGGGCGCCATCGCGCTGGGGGCGTTTTCGTTCACGATGGACACTTTGCCGGGCACGCCGCAAATCCAGAACATCATCCCGACCACGTTCTTCAAGACCACGGGCTGGGCCGCGCCATGGCTGGGCACGATCGGCGGCATCGCCACCCTGGCGGCCGGCCTGGCCTTCCTGGAATGGCGGCGCCGTTCGGTGATGGCCACCGGCGAGGGCTACGGCGTCGAGGACAAGGCCAAGCCGGCCGCGCCGTCGCCATCCACGGCGCCGTCGACGTCGTCCCCTTCGCGAACACCAGCGCAGCGCGGCCTGCCGCACCCGCTGCTGTCGGTGGCGCCGCTGTTGTTGGTGGGGGTGGTCAACTTCGCGCTGACCAAGATGATTCCCGGCTGGTACGGCGACAACTACGCGCTGTCCGCCGACGCCTTGCCCGGCCTGCACGCGCCGGTCAACATCCCGATCAAGACGCTGATCGGCATCTGGGCGGTCGAGGGGGCGCTGCTGCTGGGGATTATCTTCGTGGTCGTGACCGCCTTCGGGCGCGTGCGCGACGCCTTTGCCGAGGGCACCAAGGCCGCCGTGGGAGGCGCGCTGCTGGCGGCCATGAATACCGCCTCGGAGTACGGCTTTGGCGGCGTGATCGCCGCGCTGCCGGGTTTCGTCGCCGTCAGCAACGCGCTCAAGAGCGTGCCCGATCCGCTGGTCAACGCGGCGGTGTCGGTCACCACGCTGGCCGGCATCACCGGCTCGGCCTCGGGCGGCATGAGCATCGCGCTGGCGGCCATGTCCGACCAGTTCATCCGCGCGGCCGATGCGGCGCAGATTCCGCTGGAGGTGATGCACCGCGTGGTGGCGATGGCCAGCGGCGGCATGGATACCTTGCCGCACAACGGCGCAGTCATCACCTTGTTGGCGGTGACCGGCCTGACGCACAAGCAATCCTATCGCGAGATTTTCGGCATCACCGTCATCAAGACGGCGGCGGTGTTCGTGGTGATCGCGATTTACTATTTGACCGGGCTGGTTTGACGGGTTCAACCGCCTCAACCGCCATGGCCGCCTTGACTGCCTTGCCCGCCTTGACGGCCTGAGGCGCTTTCACAGCTTTCACCGGCTTAACCGGGGTGGCCAACGCGGCGGCTGGTTCAGTATCCAGCGCCGGCAGCGCCGCCGGATACCGCTTCTGGCAGTTGGGGCAGAAAAAGCTGCGGCGCTTGGTCTTGCCCAGATGGCCTTTTTGGAACGGCAAGTCGCAGCGCGGACAGACGCGCTTGGTATGCGCCAACCAGTGCTGCTTGAGCACGAAGGCTTTCTTCCACTCCAGAAAATCGAAACTGTATTCGCGCGCCTGCGCCACCAGCTCGCGCAGTTTGGCCGCCGGCATCGCGCCCACGGTCGACAGCGGGTGGACGCGGATGCGGAACAGCACCTCGTTCTTGATGATGTTGCCGACGCCGGCGAAGATGTCCTGGTCGAGCAGGGCGTCGCAGGCCAGCATGTCCGGCGCGGCGCGCAGTTTTTTCAGCGCCACCGCCGGCGACCAGGCGTCGGACATGACGTCGCCGCGCCAGTCGTACTGGCTGTCGAGGTCGGCGGCGATGGTCTTGACCGAGCAAGTGTAGAAATTCAGTTCCTCGCCGTCGTCGAACTCCAGGCGCAGGCGCGGCGTCGCGTCCTTGCGCTCGTTGACGCGGTAGCTGCCGAACATCAGCAGATGGATGCGCAGCGCCATGTCGGGAAGTTGAATCAGGAACTGCTTGCCAAAGCTGCGCAGATCGAGCACCGGCTGGCCTTCCAGCGCCGCCATCTCCACGCCTTTGGTGTTGCCGCTGGCGTGCGCAATGGTTTTGCCGACGAAGCCGGCGGTCTGCTCGCGCATGATGACGATCGATGGTCCTTCGGGCATGGGATGCTCCGGTCGCGTAGAAGGGATCAGTGTGCGCCGCCGCCGGCAAGCGCACTGTACGCCAGATCACCGAGCGGCGTCGCCGCTAACGATTGCTGTACTGGTGGTTTCATGGCAGTATTGCCGATCTGTTTCCCATGGAGGACTACCTTGAAATACACCCTGCTCATCTCTTCCTTGCTGGTCGCCGGCCTGGCGCAAGCGGCCACCGGTCCCGAGTTCAACCCGAAGCAACTGTCGCAGGACGTCAAGGTGCTGGCGTCCGACGAATTCGAGGGGCGCGGCCCGAACACCGCCGGCGAAACCAAGACCGTCAATTATCTGATCGAGCAGTTCAAAGCGGCCGGCATGCAGCCGGGCGGCGATCCGGTCAAGGGTAAAAAAGGCGAGCGCAGCTGGACGCAGGATGTGCCGCTGGGCCGCTTCGAGATCAAGGGGTCGGTCAAGCTGTCGGTCAAGGACGCCGACGGCAGCCGCGAACTGAGGCAGGGCGACGACCTGGCCGTGCGCGCCTCGATGAGCGGCGCCAAGCTGGTCGATTTCAAGGACGCGCCACTGGTGTTCGTCGGCTACGGCGTGACCGCGCCCGAGCGCAAGTGGGACGACTTCAAGGGTGTCGACCTGAAGGGCAAGCTGGCGGTGGTGCTGATCAACGACCCCGATTTCGAGACCGGCGCCGGCGAGTTCGGCGGCAAGGCGATGACCTTCTACGGCCGCTGGACCTACAAGTATGAAGAGATGGCCCGTCGCGGCGCGCTCGGCACCATCATCGTCCACGAGACGGCGCCGGCGTCGTACGGCTGGCCGACGGTGAAAAATTCCAACACCAACGTGATGTACGACATCGTGCGCAAGAAGCCGGGCGAGGCCCACGCGCCGATGGAGGCGTGGATACAACGCGATCTGGCGGTCGACCTGTTCAAGCGCGGCGGGCAGGATTTCGAGGCGCTGAAAAAACTGGCGCAAACGCGCGACTTCAAGCCGGTGCAGCTCAAGGACGTGACGTTGTCGGCGCGCTACGCGGTCGACGCGCAGGTGATCACGTCGAAAAACGTGGCGGCGCGCAGGGTCGGCGCCAGCAAGCCGGACGAGACCGTGATCTACAGCGGCCACTGGGACCATCTGGGCGTCGGCCAGCCCGACGCCAAGGGCGACAAGATCTACAACGGCGCGGTCGACAACGGCACCGGCCTGGCCGCGCTGCTGGAACTGGCGCGCGCCCACGGCAAGGCGCCGGCGCCCGCGCGCAGCGTGCTGTTCCTGGCGGTGACGGCCGAGGAGAAGGGCTTGCTCGGCTCGGAATACTACGCGCAGAATCCGCTCTATCCACTGGCCAGCACTGTCGGCGTGATCAATATGGACGCGCTCAGTCCGCAGGGCGTGTCGCGTAACTTCACCATCTCCGGCAGCGCCAAGGTCGAGCTGCTCGACCAGCTGATCGCCAAGGCCAAGCAGTGGAATCTGGTGTACTCGCCCGATCCGAAGCCGGAGGCCGGCTACTTCTTCCGCTCCGACCACTTCCCGTTCGCCAAGCGCGGCGTGCCGGCGATCTCTTATGGCTCGGGCAACGACTTCGTCGAGGGAGGCTTGGCCGCCGGCAAGCTGGCCGAGGAGAGCTACACCACCAACAATTACCACCAGCCGTCCGACGAGTGGAGCGCGCAGTGGTCGTTCAAGGGCATGGCGCACGACCTCGGCATGCTGTATTCGCTGGGCCGCGACCTGGCCGAATCGACCGCCTGGCCGAACTGGGCGCCCGACGCCGAGTTCCGCGCCGCGCGCGACGCCACGGCGGCCAAGCGCAAATAAGCGGTCGCCCGCCGCACCGCCGGCGGGTCGACGGGGGTGCGGATGCTCGTGGGCAACCGTGACCATTTGCCAAAAATGCAATAGAATGGTTGCGCGCCGGCTATCAAGCCGGCGCGCCCACAGAAGAGGTTCCACATGAGAGGTTCCACATGACCATGTTTGTTCGCCGCACCCTGATCGCCGCAGCGATCGCCATGTTGTCGAGCCAGGGCGCGCTGCACGCCGCCGCGCCGGCCGTCGCCGCGCCGGCCGCCAAGTCCAACGACATCGCCATCCCGGACATCCAGTACACCAAGTTCGTGCTGAAGAACGGGCTGACGTTGCTGGTGCACGAGGACCACAAGACGCCGGTGGTGGCGGTCAACACCTGGTACCACGTCGGTTCCAAGAACGAAAAACCCGGCAAGACCGGCTTCGCCCACCTGTTCGAACACCTGATGTTCAGCGGCAGCGATAATTTCAACAAGACTTACATCAACGCGATGCAGCAGATCGGCGCGACCGACCTGAACGGCACCACCAATCCCGACCGCACCAATTATTTCGAGAACGTGCCGACTTCGATGCTGGACTTCGCGTTGTTCGCCGAGAGCGACCGCATGGGTCACCTGCTCGGCGTGCTCGACAAGAAAAAGCTGGATTTGCAGCGCGGCGTGGTGCAGAACGAGAAGCGCCAGGGCGAGAACCAGCCCTACGGCGTGACGCGTCAGCTGCTGACCGAGAACACCTGGCCGGCCGGCCACCCGTATTCGTGGACGACGATCGGCTCGATGGCCGACCTCGACGCGGCCTCGATGACCGATGTGCAGGACTGGTTCAAGGCCAACTACGGCCCCAACAACACGGTGCTGGTGCTGGCCGGCGACATCACGCCGGCGGCGGCACTGGAGAAGGTCGAGAAATACTACGGCGACATCCCGGCCGGCCCGCCGCTGGCCAAGCACCGCGAGTGGATCGCCAAGCGTACCGGCACCCATCGCGGCACGGTCGAGGACCGGGTGCCGCAGGCGCGCCTCTACCGCGTGTGGAACGTGCCGGGCGCGCACACGGCGACCGAACCGTTGCTCGACCTGGCCGCGCAGGTGCTGGGCGGCGGCAAGACTTCGCGTTTTTATAAGCGGCTGGTGTACAAGGACCAACTGGCGAGCGACGCCAGCGCGGCCAATTATGGCGCCGAGATCGCCGGCCAGTTCCGGCTGACCTTGACCGCGCGCCCCGGCGCCGATGTCGGCAAGCTGGAGGCGGTCGCCGACGAGGAACTGCGCGCGCTGATGAAGTCCGGCCCGAGCGCCGGGGAGCTTGAGATCGCGCGCACGGCGATCCTGGCCAGCTACACCCGCATCGTCGAGCGCGTGGGCGGCTTCGGCGGCAAAAGCGATTTGCTGGCCAGCTGCGCCACCTTCACCGGCAACCCGGACTGCTACAAGGATTACCTGAAGGCCATCAAGGCGGCCACGCCGGCGCAGGTCAAGCAGGCGATGAATGAATGGCTGGACGACGGCGACTACGTGCTGGAAGTCAAACCGTTCGCCACCAACTACGCCACCACGGCCAAGTTCGACCGCAGCAAGCCGCCGGCGCCGGGCAAGGCCGAATCGCTGAAGCTGCCGCCGATGCAGAAGGCGACGTTGTCGAACGGCCTGAAGGTGGTGCTGGCCGAGCGCCACGCCGCGCCGGTGGTCAACCTGTCGATGATGATCGACGCCGGTTTCGCGTCCGATTCGCAAGAGTTGCCGGGACTGGCGAGCTTGACGATGAACATGCTCGACGAGGGCACCGCCACCCGTGGCGCGGCCAAGATCAGCGAGGAATTCGAGTCGCTGGGCGCCGAGTTCTCCGCCAGTACCAACCTCGACGGCGCCTTCGTGCAACTGAACGCGCTCAAGGCGACGATGCCGAAGGCGCTCGACGTCTACGCCGACGTGCTGCTGCATCCGGCCTTCGCCCAGCACGAGCTGGACCGCTTGAAGAAGGACCAACTGGCGGCGATCCAGCGCGAAAAAGCCAATCCGTCGACGATGGCCTTGCGCGTGATTCCGGCGCTGGTGTACGGCAAGGGGCACGCCTACGGCTTGCCGCTGAGCGGCAGCGGCACCGAGGCGGCCGTGGCCCGCATCGGCCGCGACGACCTGGTCAAGTACCATCAAAGCTGGTTCAAGCCGAACAACGCCACCTTGCTGGTGGTGGGCGACACCACC
>DASVTJ010000523.1:0-2070 GCA_036387635.1 Duganella sp. | reverse complement strand
ACGCCCTGCGGGGCGCTGGGCACATAGTGGAAGCTGCCCGGCACGATCAGCTGCTTGCCGTCGACCAGGTGGGTGTCGTATTTGCCGCCGGGGACCAGCCATGTGGCCGTGGCGATCAGCGCCAAAATGATGAACAGCAGGACGAAGGTGTGCGGGAGCTTGAATTTTTTGGTGGTCATGGCGGTGGCGTGGTGGGTATTGTCGGCGCGCTTATTAGCTCACTTATTGGCTCAGCAAATCGCCGGCGCGGTAAGCGCGCTCGCCGGCCACCTTGCCGACGTTCATGCCGCGCAGGACGTGGCGGTGCGCGCTGCGGGCGAAGAACACGCCGGCCACGCCGGCGCGCAGCACCGTGGTCTCGCCGCCGACCGGGTCGATCAGGTCGGCGATGGCGTCGCCCGGCGCGACGCGCGCGCCCAGTTCGCGCGTGTAGATCAATACGCCGGCGTGCGGCGCGTAGATCGGCTCGACCCCTTCGAGCGGGGTGGCCTGACACAGCGGCGCCGGCAGCGGGGCGGCGGCGATGGCGGCTGCGCCGGCGCCGCTGCCGTCATCGAGCAGCACGCCGCTCAGCACCAGGAAGCGCAGCAGGCCGGCGGCGTCCTGTTCGGCCAGGTCGTAGCGTACCTCCATCTCGCCGCGCAGTTCGACGGTGGTCGACAGGCACGCCGGCGGGATCGGATATTTGCCCTCGAAGTGACGCTCGAGGTCCCACCACAGGCGGCTGCAGGCTTCGTCGAACGGCTCGCCGCCGGCCTGGTAGGCCAGCAGCAGCGCATGCGCGCCCATGATGGCCGACAGCGGCGCGATGGCCTCGGCCAGCGGCGTGCCGGCGTAGATGTGCATCACCGCCTCGTTGTCGCAATGCAGGTCGAGCACGATGTCGGCGTCGACGGCCATCGTCATCAGGGCTTTTTTCAGCGTGTCGGCGTCGGTCGATGGCTGCCACGCGGCGATCGAGGCGCGTGCGTGCTCGCGGACCAGGCGCACGTTTTCCTGCGCGTCCTGGCCCAGCAGGCCGTCGAGCGAGGTTTTCAGGTCGTCGAACACGTGCTTGTAGTTGCGGTTGAAGTTGGTGCCGGTGGTCAGGTCGAAGCGGCCGAAGGCGGCGCCGTGGATCGCCTGCGCCAGTCCGATCGGATTGGCCGCCGGCACCAGCACCACTTCGCCGGCGATGTGGCCGGCCGCCTCCAGCGCGATTAATCGCTTGCGCAGGAACTGCGCCACCAGCATGCCGGGCACCTCGTCGGCGTGCAGCGAGGCCTGGATGTAGACTTTTTTGCCGGCGCCGGGGGTGCCGAAGTGGAAGCTGGTGAGCTCGAACGCGGTGCTGCTGTGCGGGCCGGAGAGGGGGTGTTTTTGTACGCGCATGGTGCTTTGACGGGAAGGGTGGACGCTGGAGCGATGGCCGCGCGGCCGGCTGCGGGCCGGGCCGGCGCTGAATTTATGCTTGAGTATGTAGCACTATTTTCACAAAGTAAATCGTTCGGCGCGAATCGGGCGCCGCTTTCTTGAGTTTTCCCTGTGATGTGCGTACAGTTAGCCGATTGGAATCATTAACTTGCAACATAATTAAATAACCATTGGCAGAGGAAACACTATGGCGCAATTGCACGGTATGCGGAGTAAGACGATGGCGCGCGCGGTGCGCCGCGCGGTCGGCCTGGGGGCGTTGGCCGGCCTGCTCGGCCAGCCGGCGATGGCGTTGGCGCAGCAGGCCCAGGCCACGGCGCCCGTCACTGAGGCGGACGTCGCGGCCGGCAAGCCGGTGCCGCGCGTCGAGATCACCGGTTCGGCGATCAAGCGCATCGAGTCGGAGACGGCGCTGCCGGTGCAGGTGATCACGCGCGCGGAGATCGAGAAGGTGGGCGTGACGACCGCCTCCGAAATCCTGGCGCGCCTGTCGTCCAACGTCGGCGGTCTTACCGATGGCGCCAGCATCAACGTCGGCGGCGACCAGCGCGGTTTTAACAGCGCCAACCTGCGCGGCATCGGCACCTCGTCGACCTTGGTGCTGCTCAATGGGCGGCGCATGGCCAACTTCGCCTCGCCCGGCGACGACGCCGGCGT
>DASVTJ010000522.1:0-7831 GCA_036387635.1 Duganella sp. | reverse complement strand
CTGGTGGGCAAGCGCACCGCCGGCGCCGGCGTTTGGCTCAGCGACAACAACCGCCTGAGCGACAACGGCATGGCGCGCGTCGCCGAGAACGGCCAGTTCAACACCGTCGACGGCAACTGGCTGATCGAAGGCGTGGGCGTATCGCCCGATGTGGAAGTGGAGAACCTGCCGCACGCCACCTTCATGGGCCAGGACCGGCAGCTGGAAGTGGCGTTGGAACTGCTGGATAAAAAACTCAAGGATCAACCGATCAAACCGTACCGACCGCAGGCGATCCCCGCGTTGAAATAAGGAGCCGCCCGCGCACCAGTGTGCGGAAGTGAACAGCGACGGCGTTCACTTCCGGACAAACGCTCTCGTTTAGCGTGGTCCGCGGCCTGAAAAAGCCGTGGCATGGTTGTTGCAATATCACCGTATCTTCCATACACGGACTCACTCAATGAAGCTACGCGACTTGCGCATTGGATGGCGCACCCTGATACAGGATCCGGGATATACATTGGCCTCGGTGCTGGGCCTCGGCATCGGCCTGGCCGCGTGCCTGCTGCTACTCGGCTACGTGCGCTACTCGATGGAGTACGACACGCATTTGCCCGACGCCGACCAGGTCTACGTCGTCAAACATCACTTCAATGTCGAACAATCATCGCCGCTGTTCGATGTGGCGCCGATGTTCCTGCGCGAGACGGCGCTCAAAATTCCCGGCGTCGTCGACGCCACCAGCTACATTCCGGCACGGCCGGAAATCACGCCGCTGACGGTGCGGGTCGAGCGCAATCTGATGACAGTGCGCGGCTTGATTGTGCTGCCCGGCTTTCCATCGATGCTCGGACTACGGGCGGTGCAGGGCGATCTGGCGCAAGCGCTGCAGCGGCCCGACCTGTTCGTCATCACCGAGACGGCGGCGCTGCGCATGTTCGGCACACGCAACGCGCTTGGCCGCACCATGCTTGCCGAGGGCAGCACGATGCAGGTGGGCGCCATCGTGACGGCGCCGCCGGCCAACACCACGATTCCGTTCGAGGTGCTGTTCGGCGTCCACGCCGGCGTGGTGGAGCAAGCGATCCGGCACGAGATGCTGACCGGCGAAAGCGGCTGGATGACCAAGATGCTGTTGCGGGTGAAGCCCGGTACTTCGCTGCCGGACATCGTCAACCGCCTGCAGCAAGTGGTGGACGTCACGCCCAGCGTCAATCAATGGCCGCCGGAGGTGCGGGAACGGCTAGGCAAGCGCAAGGCGATCGAACTGTCGATGTCGCCGTTGCGCGACGCCTACTTCGACCACGAGGTGAGGAACAGCTTTATCGCGTTGCCGGGTGACCGGGCCAGTCCCGTCGTCACCGCCGGCCTGGCGCTGATGGCGCTACTGATCCTGCTGCTGGCCGGGATCAACTACGTCAACCTGGCGATGGTTCGCGTACTGCGCCGCCAGCGCGAGATCGCGATGCGCAAGGTGCTCGGCGCCAGCGCGCCGCGCCTTGCGCTGCACTTTCTGCTCGAATCGCTGCTGGTGACGATGGTGGCGACCACGCTCGCCTTGCTGCTGGCGTGGCTGGCGCTGCCGGCATTCTCGCAGTTGGTCAACCGCCAGTTGGACGGCCTGCTCTCGCTGCAAAACGTCGCCGTCGCCTTCGGCATCGGTGCGCTGTTGGGATTGACCACGGCGGCCTATCCGGTCTGGGTCGCGCTGCGCGTGCCGGCGCGCCATGCGCTCGAGGGGCGGCCGGATACGGAATCGTTCCTCAGCATGCAATGGCGGCGCGTGCTGACCGTGCTGCAGGTCGCCGTGGCGATGGGCTTTGCCAGCATGACGATCGCCGTGGCGTGGCAGACCGACTACGCGATGCACGCATCGCCGGGTTTCGATCCCGCGCCGATGGTGATCGTCGACATGCCGGAGCGCGTCAAGGATAGCGACAAGGCGCGGCGCTTTTTATCGGCGATCAAAACGCAGCCCGGCGTGGCCGGCGCGGCGATATCCGAGGACCCGGTGGGACGGCTCGACTATACCTGGACACGGGCACTCAAGCGTCCGGGCGGCCAGGCCGCGACAATGGAGATGAAATCGGTCAGCGCGAATTTCTTCGAGTTGTACGGCATCCCGCCGGCGGCGGGACGGCTGTTCAAGGAAGGCGTGGACAATGAAAACGACCGGGTGCCGGTGGTGTTGAACGCGGTCGCGGCGCGCGAGCTGGGATTCGCCAGCGCGCCGGAGGCGGTGGGGCAGACGGTGATGTTCACCGGCTTTGACAACATCGTGACCGCAAAGCGCATCGTCGGCATCGCGCCGGAATTACGCTTTCATTCGCTGCGCGAGAAACCGCGTGCGGTCGCCTATGATCTTTCGACCGCGGGAACGGTCCTGAGTTTGCGAGCATCGGGCGCGCCGGCCGAGGTCGAACGCACCGCGCAGGCGCTGTGGCCGAGTTATTTTCCGGAAGCGATCCCGCGTACGTACCGCGCGGCCAACGTCTTGGCGGTCAATTATGAGGAGGATGCCCGCCTGGCGCGGCTCCTCGCTATCGCCACCGGCATCGCGCTGGTGATCGCCGGCTTTGGCACTTACGTTTTGTCGGCCCACACGGTGCAGCGGCGGGCACGCGAGATCGTTATGCGCAAACTGCACGGCGCGCGCCGTAGCGACATCGGCCTGTTGGTGGTGCGTGAGGTGGGCGCGCTGCTGCTGGCGGCCGGTGTGCTGGCGCTGCCGGTGGCGGCGGTCGCGATCAAGCGCTATCTTGCCGGTTACATCGAGCATGCGCCGGTCGGGTACTGGACGTTATTGTTCGCTCTGTCGTTGACGTGGGCGACCGCGCTGATCGCCATCGCGCGCCAGACATGGATGGCGATGCGCATGGTGCCCGTCGAGGCGTTACGGATGTAACGCCGGCGGATGGTCTTACAGAGGCATGTACGGGCTGTCGGCATACGGTGCGCCCCACAGCTCGAACGCGCGGCGCACCAGGGCTTTCCAGTTGCGCGGCTTCGCCATCGTCATGGTCATCGTTTGCGGGGTGGCGAGGTAGGTAATCATATGAACTCCTGTGAACGGCTTTATGCAATGAATTCATTGTAGCCAAACGGAAGATATAAATATAATTTTAAATACCAATACTAGATATTCTTAATCGTGATAACTTGGCTTTTACAAAGCGCTGAGCGTCTTAAATTGCGCAGCGCGGCGGCGCGACACTTTCACCCGTAGCGCGCCGGACAAAGTCATATCCAAGCCGCCGGCGTCGTTCGGGACCACCTGCTCGACGTGGTCGAGATTGACGATATGGCGGCGGCTGGCGCGGAAGAAGCGCTGCGGGTCGAGCCGTTCTTCGAGCTGGTTCAACGACCGTGGCATCAGCGGTTTGTGCTGGCCGAAGTAGACGCGCGTGTAATTACCGTCTGATTCGAACAGGCGAACATCCTGCAGGCTTACGAACCAGCATCGCTCGCCGTCTTTTATGAACAGCTTTTTGGCGGGCGTCGGTGCCTTGGTGACGGCCGAATAATCCAGCTCGCGCTGGCGTCTCGTCGCGCAGCGTTGCAAGGCCGCCGCCATGCGTGTGGCCTGAATCGGCTTTTGCAGATAGTCGAGCGCATTGACTTCGAACGCTTGCAGCGCGTACTGGTCGAACGCGGTTGTGAAGATCACTTGCGGCGCCTCGTCGAGCGCCGCCAGCATATCGAAGCCGCTACCGCCCGGCATTTGCACGTCGAGAAAAATTAGATCCGGTTGGAGCTCGCGAATTTTTTGCACGCCGTCCGCCGCGTTGACGGCTTCACCGGCGATCTCCACTTCGGGATGCGTTGCCAGCAGGCGTCGCAGTTCGGCGCGCGCCAGGCGCTCGTCGTCGATCAACAAAACGCGCATTACGCCGCCTCCGGTAAGGTCATGGTGGCGCGCACCCAGCCACTGCTTTCGCTTAGATCGAGATCGGCTCCGGCACCGAGCGCCAATGCCAGCCGCTTGCGTGTGTTGACCAAGCCGATCTTGGTCGAATCGGCAAACGGTGGAATCGTGCCCATGTTGGCAATTTCGATATGAACCGTGTCGCCCTCCATGCGCCTCGCGACGATCCGGATCTCGCTGCCGGCCGGACTGGCTTCGACGCCGTACTTGACGGCGTTTTCCACCAGTGTTTGCAGCGCCATCGGTGGAATGCGGACGTGCTCCAGTCCCGCGCCGATATCGATGCTGACCCGCATGCGTTCTTCAAAACGGATTTTTTCAATCGCCAGATACGATTGCACCGCCTTGATCTCCGCCGACAGCGGCACCGTGTCGTTCTGGCCCGACTGCAGCGCGTAGCGCAGCACGCTAGCCAGTTGATCGACCATCTGCGCGGCGGCGTCCTGGTCTTCGTAAATCAGCCCACGCACGCTGTTCATACTGTTGAAGAAAAAATGTGGATTGACCTGGGCTTGCAAGGCGCGCAGCTCGGCGTCCTTGGCGCTTATTGCCTGCCGCAGCGCCTCCTCTTCGAATCGGTTGGCGCGGCGCACCGCCAGCACCGACATGTAGAAGACCGTCCAGATCAGGTACACACCCCACCACAACATCAGCGCGGCGGGCAGCCACGCTACGCCTCGCACTTCGCCGAACGGTTTGATCACCAGATAGCCGGTCAGCAGCACGCCCGTATGCACCACGCTTAACAGCACCAGCGCCATCGCGATGGTTTTCCAGCCGACGCGAATGCCGGCCATGATTCTGCGTTTGAGGAAACGATGCCATTGGTCGGAAATCACCACGCCCGCCACGGTGCCCCAGTAGGAGATGGACAGCCAGCCGAGGGTGCGCTCGCTGCTGGGCGTCATCGCGATCTGCATCAGCGGGAGGAAGTTCCAGCCCGCCAGCTGTAGTATCCAATACCAGTTCAGACGTGCGACCAGCGGGCGGGTGTTCTTCATGATTGGCTTAGTTCAGGAATTTGTCGATGCGATCATACATCCAAGCCGGATCGTCGTACATGATGAAGTGGCGGGCGCTGTCGGCCAATTCCACCTGCACGCCGGCCAGTCGCTGGTACTGGGTTTTGTACGTCTGTTCAAAGATCGGCTTGGCGCCGAAATCCTTGTAGGCGATCCAGCTGCCCAGCACCAGCGTCGGCGCCTCGATGCGGCTGACATCCTGCCGCATGTCGTCAGCCATCATGTCCGCCATCGCGTTGGCGACGGTGGCGCGGTCGGAGCGCTTGCCCCATGCGGCGACGCGCTCGATGTCTTCCTGTTTGGTGATCATGGAGCGCAACGTTTGCTGCTGGCCCGCAGTGGCTGCGGCGGCATCCTGCGACATCATCCGGCTACGCATGCCTTCCGCCATTTCCTTCAGTTGGGCGCTGGTGGCGCTCGGCATTTGAGTGGCGCCCAGCGCGGGCAGGGTGTCGACGATGACCAGGCGGCCCACTTGATCGGGATAGTCGGCGGCGAGTTTCATGCCGATGAAGCCACCCAGGCTATGGCCGATGACGATTGGCTTCTTGAATTTTCCGGCGGTGATGTACTCGCTCAGTTGCTGTTCGACGGCCGGCAGCAGCGGGCCTTCGATGGCGGGCACGCCGGCGAAGCCGGCCAGCGTCAGCACGTGGCATTGGCGCTTGCCGTCGCCGCAGTAGCGCGCCACCGTGCCGTCCCATACATCCCCGGACGATGCCAGTCCGGGAATCAGTATGATCGGCGCGCCGGTGCCGGTGACTTTTACCTGGAAGGCGTTGGGGACCGCGCTGGCGGTGGTCGACAGCAGCAGACCGGCGGCGAGGGCGATGGTGGTGGACAAGCGGGTGAATGGATTTGGGTTCATTGTTTGATTCCTCCTGTGACGCTATATTAGGGAAGCGCCGCTGGAAGAAGGCGAGCGGAGTGATGACTGGTCGCCGGCGAGGATGAGTGGCGCGGTGACGTGGTTTATCGCTGCTTGGCGTTCTCGGCTTCGGTGCGCAGTCGGCGCCAAAGTGTGGTGCGGCTAATCCCGAGATAATCAGCGGCGGCGCCACGGCGCCCGCCGAGGCGCGCCAGGACTTCTGTCGCGCTTTCGGCTTTGGGACGCAGCGGTTGCGCAAACGTCGCTGCTACGTCGACATCGGGTGCGGCCGAGAGTGCCAGCTCCGGCGCGACGCCGATTACAAACGCCGGCGTGAGCGCTTGCAGCGGTTCGGCTGCAAGATACAGCGCCAGGCGTTCGGTCAGATTGCGCAATTCACGCACATTGCCGGGCCAGGCGTGGCGCCGCAGCAGCGGCGCGCAGGCGGTCATCTCCGCGTGCAGGTTCGGGTGCGGGCGCGCGCCCAGTGACGCCAGCGCATTCTTGAGCGACCATTCGGCCAGGGGCATCACATCTTCGGGACGCGCGCGCAGCGGCGGCAGCGATAACCGCAGCACCGCCAGCCGGTAGAACAGGTCGGCGCGGAAGCGGCCTTCGCGCACGCGCTGTTCCAGGTCGCAGTGCGTGGCGCTGATGATGCGGACATTGATGGCGATCGGCCGTGTGCCGCCCACGCGCACCACTTCGCGTTCCTCCAGCACCCGCAGCAGGCGCGTTTGAAGCGCCAGCGGCATCTCGCCGATTTCGTCGAGGAACAGCGTGCCCCGATTGGCCGCTTCAAACAGGCCGGCGTGGCCGCCGCGCCGCGCGCCGGTGAACGCGCCTTCCTCATGGCCGAACAGTTCCGACTCCAGCAGGGACTCCGCGATGGCGCCGCAGTTGACGGCGACGAACGGGCGGTTCTGACCCAAGCTGCGCGGGCTTTCGCGGTGGATCGCTTGCGCCACCAGCTCCTTGCCGGTGCCGGTTTCGCCTTGGATCAACACCGTGGCCGGCGATTTCGCATACAGCACCACGGACTGGCGCAGCGTTTCCATCGCCTCGGATTCGCCACGCAGATCGTTGAGGCCATGTTTGGCGCGCAGCGTATCGGCGACCACCGCGCCGCGCGCGCGGACCCGGTTCGATTCCAGTTGCGCCAGGCGCGCCAGCTCCAGCGCGTCGTCGAAGGCGTGCCGGATCGAGGCGGCGGAGTAGACGAACACGCCAGTCAGTCCCGCTTCCTCGGCCAGGTCGGTAATCAGCCCGGCGCCGACGATGGCCTTGATGCCGGCCGCTTTCAGATCGTTGATCTGCGCCCGTGCGTCTTCCTCGGTGGCGTAGGTCCGCTGCGCGACATCGAAGCCGAAGGTGCCGGCGAATTCGCTCAGCTCCGGCAGCCGCTCCTGATAGGTGACGACACCGATGCGGTACGACACCCGCCGCGCGCGCGCCAGTGCCTGCATCACGTCGAAGCCGCTGAATTTTGCGATCACCACCGGCACCGACAGCCGGCCTTTTAAATAGGCGGCATTGGAGCCGGCGGCGATGACGGCGTCGCAACGCTCGGTGGCCATGCGTTCGCGGATGTGGCGCGCCGCTTCGTCGAAGCCCAGATTGATCGGTTCAATCGTCGCCAGGTCGTCGTATTCGAGGGTGATGTCGCGGAACAGGTCGGACAGGCGCGACACTGACACGGTCCAGATAACCGGTTTGTCGTCGGGGTCGAAGGGCTGGGGCTTTGAATGGCGCATACCGAGATTGTATCGCAGTTGTTTCACTGTCGTTTCATAAGCCGTTTCTAATTTCATTATGAAACGTTGATGAAACGTTTGTTGACGTTAAGTGTTTGATTTGTATAGCCATGCTGGGTGGCATGCACCTTGCAATTAAAAGTTGAACTTTAATGCAATACTGAAAGGTCAGAACATGAGTCAATACTCCGCAGGCGCAGCCTTCCGCAAAGCCGTTCAGGAAGAATCCCCGTTGCAGGTGGTCGGCGCGATCAACGCCAATCACGCGTTGCTGGCCAAACGC
>DASVTJ010000521.1:0-4999 GCA_036387635.1 Duganella sp. | reverse complement strand
TCGGTAAAGTCATCGAAGGCACCGAAGTGGTCGACGCCATCAAGAAAGTAAAAACCACCCGCAGCGGCATGTTCGCCGACGTGCCGGCGGAAGACGTCATCATCCAAAGCGTTGAGCTGGCAGCTTAATTCCAGCTGGCCTGATCAATGAGCGAAAACCAGACCGGCGAGCGCGTGAGCGACGTTCTCGCGCTGTTTATCTCCGATCTGCATTTGCAGCCCGCGCATCCCGCCACCAGTGCGGCGTTTTTCGACTTCCTGGCGCGGCATGCGCGACGCGCGCAACAGCTGTTTTTGCTCGGCGATTTGTTTGAATACTGGGCCGGCGACGATGACGTCGCCGATCCGTTCCATCAGCAAGTCGTGGCCGCGCTGCGCGGCGTAAGCGATGGCGGCACGCGCGTGTACTGGATCGGCGGCAACCGCGATTTCCTGGTCGGCGCCGGCTTTGCCGAGGCCGCCGGCCTGACGCTGCTGCCGGAAACCTACGTCACCGAGATCGGCGGCCAGCGCCTGGTTCTGTTGCACGGCGACGCCCAGTGCACCGAGGATGTGAAGTACATGCAATTCCGGGCCATGGTGCGCCAGCCCGCCTATCAGCAGCAATTCATGACGATGCCGCTGGCCCAGCGCAAGGCGATGATCGCCGGTTTGCGCGAGAGCAGCCGCAGCGAGCAAAGCGACAAATCCTACGAGATCATGGATGTGACGCCGCAGGCAATCAGCGAGGTATTCGCGCAAACGGACACCACCGTGATGATCCACGGCCACACGCACCGTCCCGCCCTGCACAAGGTTGGCGACACGTTGCGCTACGTGCTGCCCGACTGGGAGCCGGACGCGACACCGCCGCGCGGCGGCTGGATCGCCATCGACGGCAACGGTGTCATCACGCGCCACGATCTGAGCGGCGCGCTCATCGCCTCTTAGGCAATCAAGATGCCACAGAGCCACGGAGAGCGGATCAGGCGACATGCCGTAATCCGCCACGCACGCGGCGCCGACTGCGCCTGGCGGATTGCGCTTCGCTAATCCGCCCTACGCGGTTCCGCCAGTTACGCGCTTCATCGATGGCCCAAGTGGTTCAGACTGATCGCCGCACGGCCGCCAGCGCCGTGTTCAAGCGGCGCAGCAACGGTTGATTCAACTCGCGCGTGTGGCCGGTCCAGCGTTCTATCGTGCGCTGCAATTCCCGATCCAACTCGTTGGCCTTGTCCACGTCGCCCACGCCCGCCGCCCAGATCGCATACTCGGCCTGCGTGGTAAAGCTGTTGTGACGGCTTAACGCATACTCGAACTCCGCCCTCGCGTCGTCCTGCCGGCCCGCCGCCGCCAGTGCCTGCGCCATCAGCAGCGATACTTGCTCCGCGCGGAAATGGACATCGGCGGCGCGAATGGCTTGCAGGTGCGCCACCGCCGCCGCCGGCCTGCCACATGCCAGCGAGGCACGCGCCGCGCCAAAACGAATCTCAAGATCGCCGGAAAACGGACCTTGCAGACAGGCTTCGTAGGTCGTCGCTGCCTCGCCCGCATCGCCGGCCTCCAGCAGCGCGCTGGCCAGGCGCATCTGGTTCTGCGCCGTCGGCGTGTAGTCATAGGCTTGGCGCGCCTCGCGCAGTTCGCGTCCCGGATCGAGCGAGTTGACTGCGGCCGTGACGACTTTGCGCGCTCCGTGCTTGAGCCTGGAACTCGGCAGGTAGATGGCGAAAAAATACACGGCGCTGCCCAGCCCAGGAAACATAAACAGGATCATCAGCCAATACATCTGCTGGCCGCTGCGGACTACGTGGACGGCAAAAAACAGCGCGATCAGCACGTGGATGCCGATACCGAAAATATACATAGACCGCCTCAACATTGGTTAATGTTAGCAATTGTAGAAGTTTCCCTCGTCAACCACAAGGCGGGATGTGCTCGCTTAATCAGGCCATCGTGAGCGCGGGCTGGCGCGCATAGGCGGCAACGGGGCGCCACAGACGGCCGACAAAGAAACCATTGAACAAGCCGAACAAGACGCTGACGGCCAGCACAAACATGGTTTGACCTTGCAGCCCGGGATGCATGGCTGACATCACGGCAACCGCATACTTGGTGGCGAACACCGTGAGCATCATCGTTAGTGGCAGCCAGCTGCCGCGCTGCAACACGGTGCCGGCGCCACGGTTGACGACAACCGGCCCCTTGCCCGCCAGCCCGGTCAGCGCCGCGCCCGCAAGCAGGCCCGTCAGCCATACGCCCCAAACACCGGCGCCGAGCGGGCCATGACCGTCGATGGCCGCCAGCGAGATCGCCACCATCACGGCCGGAATGATGAACAGCTTGCCAAAGGCCACTTCGCGGTCGTCTGTGGCGAGCACGCCCCGATAGACGAGGAAGGCCAGCAAGGCCCAGACGTAGACGGGTGTATGGGAAATAATTTGCTGAATCATGGCGAGCTCCGCAGGCGTGGTTGAGATGGCACCACTATGCCCGGCGCGCGGGCGCGAACCGGCGCTATGCGACGAAATGCGCGTCGGCGGCGCGAAGTGCCGTCAGGCGGCGTGAAGCGCGCCCTTCATGCGGAAGATGAACGACGTCTCTTGATCGGTGGAAATCACCTCCAGCGCGCCATGATGCGACTGGGCGATTTCCGAGACGATGAATAGTCCCAGGCCCAGCCCCTTTTCGCCACGGACCGGGTTGCCGCGCCAGAACGGCTTGAACAACTGACTGACGGTTTCCCGCGGAATCGCCGGTCCTTCGTTGCTGACAATGATCTCCAGCGCCCCGCCCTGCTGCGTTGCCCGCACGCGGATCGGGCGCTTCGGGTCGCCATGCACCAGCGCGTTCTTAAGCAGGTTCGACAACAGCTGCGCCATGCGGCCGGTATCGATCAGCAACGGCCCGGCGAGCGACAAGTCGACCAGGATTTCGTTCTGTGGATGGGCGCCGCGCAACTCGGCGATCACTTGCTCGAACACGGCCTTCAGGCCGCTGTCGAGCTTGAGGTCGATAGCGATGCCGCCGCCCATGCGGCCACGCGTGAAGTCGACCACATCGTCGACCAGGCCGGCGATGCGCATCGCGCTGCGGCGGATGCGCTCGACCACCTTGACCGCTTGCGGCGGCAACTCCAGCATGCCGAGCACGTCGGCGCCGGTGACGATCGAGCTGAGCGGCGTACGCAGGTCGTGACCCAGCACGGCGATGAACTGCTCGCGCAGCTCGGCCGTGGCCAGCTCGTCGGACAGCGCGGTGCGGGTGGCGGCCAGTTCCCGATCGCTTTCCAGCTGTGTCGAGATCAGCTGCGCGAACAGCTTGAGCGTCTCGGTCACTTTTGGCGTCGACAGCTCGTTGGCGGCGGGATCGAGCCCGCACAAGGTGCCGAAATAGTCGCCGTTCGGACGGAACAGCGGAATCGAGAAGTAACTCTGGAAGCCGTAGATGCGCGGCGTGTGGTGGTCGCGGTAGCGTTGGTCCTGCCGCACGTGGTCGATCACGACCGCGTGGCGGGTGTCGCGCACCTCTTCGCAGATGGTGGTCGTGATGTCGAGTCCGTCGCCGACTTTGAGGCCGAAGTCGAGCCTGTCGAGCACCGCGCACGTGGTCCATGATTCGGCGGTCACGCGCGCCACGCAAACGAACCGCAGACCGGTCAGCGCAGACACCGTTTCCAATATCGTCGGCACGGCCGCCATCGACTGAATGGCGGCGATATCGGCGGCAATGTCCGGTTGCATGCGACAGATCCGTGGCTAATAAAGATTGATATCTTACCCGCTAAAAACCGGTGCGGGGAACGTGACAAAGCCGCGACAACACCATTTTTTTATTCGGTGGGCCGCAGATTGGCGACCAGCGCGCCGGGACGGGTGTCGATGCCCGTCAACATGAACTGCACGCCGGCATATTGCAGCTCTTGCGGTTCGAACGTGTGCAGCGCGACATCCTTGAGAAGGTTATCGCTGAGCAAGTTCGCCACGCTGGCCAGCTGGTTTTGCTTACCTTCGTCCATGTTGTCGATCGTGAAGCGATCGACGTGCGCCTCGCTCAGGTAGACGCTGTTGCGCGCGCTGTCGACGTTGAGCCGGCCCGACACCGTCATGTTGCCGCGCCAGGACTGGCGCGCCAGCAGCGGCGTCACGTTCAGGTCGAACGTCAGCGCGACACGGTTGTTTTCGGACAAGATGGCGAGTTGCGGACGACTCAGCTCGACCTCGAACACACCGAGCACGCGCTGATACTTGGGAAATTTGCGCTCGAGGTTCTGTTGCAAACGCTCTTGCGGCAACTCGATCTGGCGCGGGCCGATCAGAGTGGCGCATGCGGCCAGCAAAAATGCGGCGGCCAGCAACGGCGCGGCCATTTTGAAAAAGCGTTTCAGTGTCACCATGATGTCGGTCCTTGAAGAGGGTCTCGTCGACATTATGACCGACGCGGTGCGCGCACGAATGAACAAGCCCGTGCGTATGAGGCACGGGCTTGGGGACTACGCGACTACGCCACTACAACATGATGCGGCGGTACGTAAACTTTATGCCGCACGGTGGGTTTTGGCCGACCGGTAGCGCGGCAGCGTGTTGGAATCGACGAGGTCGCCGAACAACACGGTTCTGGCCGCGATGTCGTGATACGCGCCCACCAGGCCGATTTCGCCGCGCTGGATGCAAGAACTCAGATATTCGCTGCCGCTGACGACCTCGGCCACCGAGTTCTCGATGTTTTGACGGGCAATCTGGTCGCGCATCTCCTTGGTGCCCAAACCGGCATGGCTGGCCGAACACTGGTGGATCGCCAGTTGGATTTTGCCCGTGATCGCACCAATGCTGTGCGCATGCTCGTTTTGCATCGCCAAGCCAATGGCGCCGCAACTCGAGTGCCCTTTGACGACGATCAGCTTGGCGCCCAGCTTGGCGGCGATTTCCAGGCTACCGATGATCTCGCGGCTGATGACGTTGCCGGCGATTCGAATCGTCAGCAGGTCGCCCAGGCCGGCGTCGAAAATAATTTCCGGCGAGGTC
>DASVTJ010000520.1:0-5757 GCA_036387635.1 Duganella sp. | reverse complement strand
GCGCCCGGCTCGCCGCCGGCCATGCCGAACGGCGCGTGGATGCGGTTGTTCGACAGGATGGCGGCCGTCATCGGTTCCAGGAAGCGTACCTTGCGCACGCCGCCGTCGCCGCCGCGCCACTTCCCCGCGCCGCCGCTGCCGTGGCGGATTCCGTAGCTCTCCAGGCGCACCGGGAAGCGGAATTCCAGGATCTCCGGGTCGGTCAGGCGCGAATTGGTCATGTTGGTCTGTACCACGCTGGTGCCGTCAAAGCCCGGCCCGGCGCCGGAACCGCCGCTGATGGTTTCGTAATACTGGTGTTTGGCGTTGCCGAAGGTGAAATTGTTCATCGTGCCCTGCGCCGCCGCCATCACGCCCAGCGCGCCGTAGAGCGCGTTGGTGATGCAGGTCGACGTCTCGACATTGCCGGAGACCACCGAGGCCGGATAATGCGGGTTCAGCATTGAACCGGGCGGGATGATCACCTTCAGCGGCTTCAGGCAACCGGCGTTGAGCGGAATCTCGTCGTCGACCAGGGTGCGGAACACGTACAGCACTGCCGCCATGCACACCGCCGACGGCGCGTTGAAATTATTGTCCAGCTGGACCGAAGTGCCGCTGAAATCGATCTCGGCGCTGCGACCGGCCTGGTCGACGCGCACCGCGACCTCGATGTGCGCGCCGTTGTCGAGCGGCAGCGTGTATTGGCCGTCCTTGAGCGAGCCGATCACGCGGCGCACCGCCTCCTCGGCGTTGTCTTGCACGTGGCCCATGTAGGCCCGCACCACGTCCAGGCCGAAGTGCGCCACCATCTTGCGCAGCTCGTCGACGCCCTTTTGGTTGGCGGCCACCTGCGCGCGCAGGTCGGCCATGTTCTGGTCGGGATTGCGCGCCGGGTAGCGGGCGCCGGCCAGCAAGGCGCGCGCCTCGGCGTCGCGCAAGCGGCCGCCGGCGGCGCTGTGGCCGTCCACCAGCTTGAAATTGTTGATCAACACGCCCTCTTCCTCGATCACGCGCGAGTCCGGCGGCATCGAGCCGGGCGTGGTGCCGCCGATATCGGCGTGGTGGCCGCGCGAGCCGACGTAGAACAGGATCGTCTCGCCGGCCGCGTCGAACACCGGCGAAATCACGGTCACGTCGGGCAAGTGGGTGCCGCCATTGTATGGATCGTTTAGCATGTAGACGTCGCCCGCCCGCATGGCGCCGGCGTTTTCGCGCATCACCGTTTTGATGCTCTCGCCCATCGAGCCCAGATGCACCGGCATGTGCGGCGCGTTGGCGATCAGGTTGCCGTCGGCGTCGAAGATGGCACAGCTGAAGTCGAGCCGCTCCTTGATGTTGACGGAATACGCGGTGTTCTGCAGCCGCAGCCCCATCTGCTCGGCGATCGACATGAACAGGTTGTTGAAAATCTCCAGCATCACCGGATCGGCGCTGGTGCCGATGGCGCGCCGCGCCGGCAGCGCCGCGACGCGCCGTAGCACCAGATGGTTGTGCGGCGAGACCTCGGCCTGCCAGCCCGGCTCGACGATGGTGGTGGCGTTGGGCTCGGCGATGATGGCCGGCCCCTTGACGACGTCGCCGATGCGCGTGGCGGCGCGCTGATACAGGCTGGTTTGCCGCCATTTTCCGCCCGAGTACATCGGCACCACGGCCTCCGGCGCCAGGCCGGACACGCGGCGCGACGCCGGCTCGACATGCTCGGCCGGCGCGTCGGACTTGCCGAGCGCCTCCACCGACACCGCCTCGACGATCAGCGCCTTGCCCTCCATCAGGAACGCGTAGCGCTTGCGGTAGGCGGCCTCGAACTGCGCCCGCATGTCCTCGTCGCTGTCGAACAGCACGATCAGGGCCGAATCGGTGCCCTCGTAGCGCAGGTGGACGCGCCGTATCAGCGCGATGCGGGCGTCGGCCACGCCCTGGCGGTGCAGCTCGGCACGCGCCTGCTCGCCCAGCGCCTCCAGGCGCCGCAGCAGTTCGGGGCGCAGCGCGGCGTCCAGGCGCGATTCGACGGCCGCCTCGCGCATGGCGCTCTGGTCGGCCAGGCCCATGCCGTAGGCCGACATCACGCCGGCCAGCGAATGGACGAACACCGTTTTCATGCCCAGCGCGTCGGCCACCAGGCAGGCGTGCTGCCCGCCGGCGCCGCCAAAGCTGGTGAGCGTGTACTCGGTCACGTCGTGGCCGCGCTGCACCGAGATTTGCTTGATGGCGTTGGCCATGTTGCCGACGGCGATATCGACGTAGCCTTCGGCGACCTGCTCGGCGCTGGTTGCGACGCCGGTGGCGGCGCCGATACGCGCCGCCAGCTCGGCGAAGCGCGCGCGCACGGCTTGGGCGTCGAGCGCCTGGCGGCCGTCGGCCCCGAACAGCTGGGGAAAATGCTTGGGCTGGATTTTGCCGAGCATGACGTTGCAGTCGGTCACCGCCAGCGGCCCGCCGCGCCGGTAGCTGGCCGGGCCGGGATTGGCGCCGGCGCTGTCCGGGCCGACGCGATAGCGGCTGCCGTCGAAGTGCAGGATCGAGCCGCCGCCGGCGGCCACCGTGTGGATGCTCATCATCGGCGCGCGCATGCGCACGCCGGCGACCTGGGTGTCGAACACGCGCTCGAACTCGCCCGAGTAGTGCGAGACGTCGGTCGAGGTGCCGCCCATGTCGAAGCCGATCACCTTGTCGAAGCCGGCCAGCGCGCTGGCGCGCACCATGCCGACGATGCCGCCGGCCGGCCCGCTGAGGATGCTGTCCTTGCCCTGGAAGGCGCGCGCGTCGGTCAGGCCGCCGCTCGACTGCATGAATTGCAGGTTCACGCCCGGCATCTCGGCGGCGACCTGGTCGACGTAGCGGCGCAGGATCGGCGACAGGTAGGCGTCGACGACGGTGGTGTCGCCGCGCGCCACCAGCTTCATCATCGGACTGGCTTGGTGCGACACCGATACTTGCGTAAAGCCGATCGCGCGCGCCGCCTCGGCCACCTGGTTTTCATGGTCGTGGTAGCGGTAGCCGTGCATGAAGACGATCGCCAGCGAGCGCAGGCCCTGGTCGTACGCGGCCCGCAGGCCGGCGCGGGCGGCGTCGAGGTCGAGCGCGGTGACGACGTCGCCATGGGCGCCGACGCGCTCGTCGACCTCGATCACATGGCTGTAGAGCAGCTCGGGCAGCACGATGTGGCGGTCGAACAGGCGCGGACGGTTCTGGTAGGCGATGCGCAGCGCGTCGCCGAAACCACGCGTGATGGCCAGCGCGGTCGGCTCGCCTTTGCGTTCGAGCAACGCGTTGGTGGCGACGGTGGTGCCCATCTTGACGGCGCCGATCAGTTCCACCGGGATCGGCTTGCCTTTGGCAACGCCCATCAGCTCGCGGATACCGGCGATGGCCGCGTCGGCGTAGCGTTCCGGATTTTCGGATAACAATTTCAGCGTGCGCAGGCGCCCGTCGGGCGGGCGCGCCACGAGATCGGTGAACGTGCCGCCGCGGTCGATCCAGAATTGCCAATCCATGCCTGCCCCAAAACACCGTAGGAAGCGTGTATTGTAGTGCGTGGACGTCGTGCGTGGGAAGCGCGACGCCCGGCGGTACCCAACAAATGACGATGCGAGGATGACACGATGAACAGACTTTACTCGGTGGCCGAAATCCGCGCCATCGAACACGCGGCGGCGGCGGTGCTGCCCGACGGCGCGCTGATGCAGCGCGCCGGCCAGTCCGGCGCCAACGCCGCGCTGGAGCTGCTGCCGTTCTCCACCAACCACGCCAAGGTGCTGGTGCTGGCCGGCCCCGGCAACAACGGCGGCGACGCGCTCGAGGCGGCGGCCCATCTGGCCTACGCCGGCGCCACGGTGACGGTGCTGCACTACCCGCCCACGGCCGAACCGTCGGCCGAACGCGCCGCCGCGCTGCAGCGCGCCCGCGTGAGCGAGGTGGCCTTCGCCGACATCGACGATGACGACGGTCCCACAGGGGCTGGCGGCGGGGCTGGCGGCGGTGCCGATGCGCTGGTCGCCGGGACCGATTGGAGCCTGGTGGTGGACGGGTTGTTCGGCATCGGCCTGAAGCGGCCACTGACCGGCGCGATGGGGGCGCTGGTGGCGGCCGTGAACCAGCTTAAATGCCCGGTGCTGGCGCTCGACGTGCCCAGCGGCCTGGACGCCGACACCGGCGCCATCGTCGGTCTTGGCGACGACGGAGTGGCCATCCGCGCCACCCATACGATCACCTTCATCGCCGACAAGCCGGGCCTGCACACTTGCGACGGCCGCGATCACGCCGGGCTGGTGGACCTGTCGCGGCTCGACATCGACGCCAGCCTGTTCCCGCCGGCCAGCATGCATGTCAACGACGTCAAGCTGTTCGCGCGCCATTTACGCCCGCGCCAGCATAGCTCGCATAAGGGTAGTTACGGCAACGTGGCGGTCATCGGCGGCGCGCACGGCATGCAGGGCGCGCCGTTGCTGGCGGCGCGCGCAGCGCTGCACAGCGGCGCCGGCCGGGTCTACGCGCTGTTTGTCGGCGAACCGCTGACCTGCGACAACGGCCAGCCCGAGTTGATGTGCCGCGCGGCGGACGATTTCGACCTGGACACCGCGACACTGGTGATCGGGCCGGGGCTGGGCGCGTCGTCAGTGGCCGCCGCGCTGCTGGCGCGCGCCATCGACAGCCAGAGCGCCTTGCTGGCCGATGCCGACGCGCTCAATCTGATCGCGGCGACGCCGGCGTTGCAAGCGGCGCTGGCCGAGCGCAAGCTGGCGGCGGTGCTGACGCCGCATCCGCTGGAGGCGGCGCGGCTGCTGGGCCGCCCAGTCGGCGAGGTGCAGGCCGACCGCGTCCGCGCGGCGCGCGAACTGGCGGCGTCGCTGAACGCGGTGGTGGTGTTGAAGGGATCGGGAACGGTGATCGCGGCCCCGACGGGCGGCGTTGTCATCAACACCACAGGCAATCCGGCGCTGGCGACGGCCGGCACCGGCGACGTGCTGGCCGGCTTGTGCGGCGGCTTGCTGGCGCAGGGCTGGCCGCAGTGGGACGCGGCGCTGGCGGCGGTGTGGCTGCATGGCATGGCGGCCGATGTGCTGGTCGCCGACGGCACCGGCCCGATCGGGTTGACCGCGGGCGAATTGATCCCGGCCATCCGCATGGCGCTAAACCGCATGGTGCAGCACCACGGCCGGTAATGCCGCCGGCAACGCGGCCGAGTTACACCAGCCGGCCGGCCGCGATGGTGATGGTGCGGCCGCAACGCGCGGCCATCGACTGGTCGTGCGTGACCAGCACCAAGGTCGAACCATGCTGCCGATTTAACTCGAACATCAGCTTGATGACCGATTCGCCGGTTGTCGCGTCCAGGCTGCCGGTCGGTTCATCGGCGAACAGCAACGGCGGCTCGGTGACAAAGGCACGCGCCAACGCCACGCGCTGCTGCTCGCCGCCGGACAGATATTTGGGATAATGCTTCAGGCGGCTGGCCAGGCCGACCCGGTCCAGCATCGCTTCGGCCCGCTCGCGCGCGTGGTTGGCACCGCTCAGTTCCAGCGGCAGCATGACGTTTTCCACCGCCGTCAAATGCGCCAGCAACTGGAACGACTGGAACACAAAACCCAGCTTTTCCTTGCGCAGCGCGGCGCGGCCATCCTCGTCGAGCGCGTAGATATCGACGCCGTCCAGCACTACTTTGCCGGCGCTCGGCGTATCGAGCCCCGCCAGCAAGCCGAGCAATGTCGACTTGCCGGAACCCGAGGCGCCCACAATGGCAAGCGTTTCCGCCCGTTGCACGGTAAAATCCACCTC
>DASVTJ010000519.1:0-1683 GCA_036387635.1 Duganella sp. | reverse complement strand
CGTGCGCGCGTTCACGGCGTTCAAGCAAGCCTTCGCCGACGGCATCCTGATCCGCACGACGGGCGACACCATCGCCTTGTCGCCGCCGCTGGTGCTGGAGAAAAAACACATCGATGAATTGTTTGGAAAGCTGACGACGGTATTGAAGAATCTGGAGTGACACCTAGGGCGGATCAGCGAAGCGTAATCCGCCATGGCGTGCGTTCCGCCTAATCCGCCTTACGTGTATCGACCAATAACGAGGAGATCATCATGCTGGTAGGCGTCCCAAAAGAGATCAAAAACCAGGAGTCGCGCGTTGGCCTTACCCCGGCCAGCGTGCAGGAACTCGTACTGCGCGGTCACCAGGTCCTTGTACAAAGGGACGCGGGCGCCGCCATCGGCCTGACCGACGCGATGTATGTGGGCGCCGGCGCCGACATCGTCGACGACCCGGCCGAGATTTTCGCGCGCGCCGGCATGATCGTCAAGGTCAAGGAGCCGCAGCCCAACGAATGCGCGATGCTGCGCCAAGACCAGATCCTCTACACATATCTGCACCTGGCGCCGGACGCCGTACAAACCCGCGCGCTGGTGGAATCGGGCGCGGTCTGCATCGCCTACGAAACCATCACCGGCGACAACGGCGGCTTGCCGCTGCTGGCGCCGATGAGCGAGGTGGCGGGGCGCATGTCGATCCAGGCCGGCGCCGCGCATCTGGAAAAATCCAAGGGCGGCATGGGCCTGTTGCTGGGCGGCGTGCCGGGCGTGGCGCCGGGCCACATCGCCATCATCGGCGCCGGCGTGGTGGGCACCAACGCGATGCAGATGGCCGTTGGCATCGGCGCGCGCGTGACGATCCTCGACAAAAACATCGACCGCCTGCGCCAGCTCGATCTGGTGTACGGCAACCGCATCTCGACGCTGTTCTCCAGCGCCCATGCGATCGAACAGGCGGTGCTCGACGCCGATCTGGTCATCGGCGGTGTGCTGGTGCCCGGCGCGGCCGCGCCCAAGCTGGTCACGCGCGACATGATCTCGCGCATGAAGCCCGGCGCGGTGGTGGTGGACGTCGCCATCGACCAAGGCGGATGCTTCGAGACGTCCCGTCCGACCACCCATCAGGACCCGACCTACATCGTCGACGACGTGGTGCACTACTGCGTTGCCAACATGCCCGGCGCGGTGGCGCGCACGTCGACCTTCGCGCTGAATAACGCCACGATCACCCACGCGCTGGCGCTGGCCGACAAAGGCTGGCAAAAGGCGCTGAAAGCCAATCGCCATTTAAAGAACGGCCTGAATGTATGCCAGGGCCACGTCACCTATGCAGCGGTGGCGCACGCCCTGGGCTACCCCTACGTAGAAGCGGACAGCCTGCTGGGCTGACCACACACACTGAAAGATGAACACCATGAGCAACCTTGACACCATCACCCATTTCATCAACGGCGCCAAAGTCGATACCCAAAGCGGCCGCTATGCGGACGTGTTCAACCCCGCGATGGGCGAGCCGGCGGCGCGGGTTGCGCTGGGCACCGCCGAAGAAGTCGATATCGCCGTGCGCGCGGCCGAAGCGGCATTTCCCGCATGGTCGGCGACGCCGCCGCTGACGCGCGCGCGCGTGCTGTTCAAGTATCTTCAGCTGTGCCAGCAGCACGTCGACGAATTCGCGGCGATGCTGACGCGCGAACACGGCAAGAC
>DASVTJ010000518.1:0-4010 GCA_036387635.1 Duganella sp. | reverse complement strand
GACCGGCTTGCAATGCGACCAGACCAAGGAGCGCACCAAGCTCAAGACCGCCTACAAGATGATCGAAAAGCGCATGGCGACGCGGGTCTGGATGTGCGGCGACACCTTCAGCATGGCCGATTGCGCGGCGGCGCCGGCGCTATTCTACGCCAGTACGCTCCTGCCGTTCCCCGAGGAATACAGCCAGTTGCAGGCGTACTTCGAGCGGCTGGTGATGCGGCCGTCGTTCAAGCAGGTGTTGGAGGAATCGAAACCGTATTTCTCGCTGTACCCGTTCGTGCAGGGTATTCCGGAGCGGTTCTTGTAGGGATTGTGGGCGGGCCGGGCGGCCCGCCGTGCGGCCGGCGTTCGCTGTCGGCCCGTGGGGCCGCCAGAACGCCGACTCCGCGAACTTAACTCTTGTTGCCTTTGTTCTCGTCGCTTTGCATCGAAGCCGGCTGCTGCATCGCCTGGTTTTGCGCGGCGACGTGGGCGAACTGGCTGGCCTGGTCGAGAATTTCCTTGCCGGCCGCTTTTTGCATGCGCAGTTGCTGGTCGGTTTGCGCGGCGGCTTTTTGGGTCACCACGTCGGCCAGTTCGGTGGCGGTACGCGCCGTTTGCGGCACGTGCTCTTGCGCTACCTTGTTGATTGTTGTTTGGAAGTCGGTGGCGATTTGCACCAGCTGCTGCTGATACGCTTGCAGCTTTTGCGTCACCCCTTCGGCGGAAGGCGTGCCGTCGGCGCGATCGGCTGGCGACGTCAGCGACTTTTGCAGCATTTGCGTGGAATCCTGCATCCAGCCGCGGCTGAACTGCAGGTTCACTTCCGCAAGTTCGCGCATCGTCTGTACCATGGCAAGCGCCACGTCGTTAAAGTAAGCGATCCGTGCCGCGACGTGATTTTTTGCTGCTGGCGATATGGTTTCCACAAACGAATTCATGTTGATCTCCTCATTCAAATTGCGGCCAAAAGGTGAGTCGAAAACTGGCGCTTTGGCCGGACGCCCAATGTCTATTTTGTCAGGTGTCGATCAAAATTGACACACCTGAGCTTGTCGGCATTATTCGTTTTTTTCAGCCAACAAAATCGGTGAATTGACCAGCCCGCTTAAGTGCTGCGGCGCGGGATCGCACGCCAGCATCCGTGCCGCCCCGCGAGCAATCGGCGCCGGAATCTCCCGAAAGCGGCACCTTCCTCCGGCGTGATACGAAGCGGGGCATTCAGCCTTGCAAGACCGAAGCCGCGTGCGATTGCCGCTTGTGATCGCGGCCCCAATTTGTGCTGGCGGCTATTTTTTACGCCCCGGAAGATGACGGCGGATTACAATGAAGGTAACAGTTTGAATGCAAGTTACAAACCTTGAAGACCACGGAGGAAAACCGAGTGCAGCCACCCACGATATTTTATTTGCATGGCGGGCCGGGTCTCGGCACGGCATTCGAGCGCCAGCGCTACCCGGACGCCGACAACGTGCACTGGTGGCAGCAGCCGCCGGCCGTCTCGTGCGCAACACGCCCGTATCAGGATCTGCTGGCGGCGACGCTGGCCGAGTTCCGGCTCAGCGTCGACATGCTCGGCGCGCCGATGACGATCATGGCCAGTTCGTTCGGCGCCCATCTGGCGATGCATTTGGCGCGCGAGATGCCGGCGTCGATCGCCCGCATCGTGCTGCTGGCGCCAACCTTCAATCCCGAGGAGGCGGCGTTGCGGCTGGCCCGCCACGGGCTGGCGCTGCACGCGGCCGATGCCAACGCCGGCAAGCTGGCGGCGGCGCTGGCGGACTACGAAGCGGCACCGGGCCGCGCGCGCTTCTGGGATGTGATGGGCGCCTTGTGGCTGCTGCCGAACGTGACGTCGCTGTACTTCGGCCCCGATTGCGGCGACGAGCCACAGGTGTTTGCCTATTTGCTGCAGCAGCCCGGCGTGTTCGACGGCCCGTCGTCGGTGGCGACGTCGGACGATTTCGCCTCCAACCTGCCGAAGCCGGCACGCAGCCCGTACGAGGGGCCGGTGTCGGTGATCTTCGGCGAGTTCGATCCGATGATCGACGCCGAGCGCGACGCCGCGATCTGGCGCACGGTCTTCCCGCAGGCGGAGATCCACACGGTGCCGACCGGGCACTTCCCGCTGCTGGAGCTGTCGATCGAAGCTTGCCTGAATCCAGGCCGCAAGGCGACGTAGGGGGATTAGCGCGGCGTAATCCACCGTGCGTGCGTCGCGACGGCGCCGATATGGTGGATTACGGCGTGCCGCCTAATCCACCGTACGTGCTTGCGGGGTTGGGGCGGGACCGAGGTTTTCGTCGATGTCGCTCGACGCCGCGCGCACGCGCCGATAGGTCACGCCGCCGCTGTTCTCCGGCAGCGCGGCGCCGGTGTAGAGCAGCGCCAGTTCGGCGATGGTGGCGGTGTTGTCGTTGCCAAAGCCGCTGAGCGCCGTGAAGCGCAACCGGCGCGCACTGACATCGCGGCCGAATTCGACGCGCTGCTGCTCGTAGGTCGACACCAGCGCGCCGCGTTTGAGCTCCCGCCAGTGGTCGCCGTCGTCGCTGGTCTCGATCAGGTAAGCGCGTACGTCTCCCTCATGCTCGCGATGATTCTGGCGCGGCATGATCAACAGGCCGGAGAACGACGCCGGCGCTGAAAAGCTGATCGTCAGCGCTTGCGGCATGCCGGCGCTCCAGAAGGTATTCGGATCGCCGTCGATGGCGTTGGCCGGATTGTTGCCGCCATCGGCTTGCGCGCCCAGCTTCCTCATCACCAGTGTATCGAACAGCGCCTTGCGGAATTCGACGGCGGTGACGGCCGTCTGCGGATTGAAGCTGTCGCTGGCCATGTAGTCGAGCACCGACTTGCGAAGCTGGCGCGCGACGACGCGCTTATCCAGATTGGTCTGCAGATCGGGCGTGGCGACCATCAGCCGTCCTTCGCCGACTTTCGCCTCGAGCAGCAGGCCCAGTTTGAAGTTGCGGTTCCAGTCGTCGATCGGTTGCGCAATGGGCTGCAACGCCGGCGGCAGTTTGTCCACATTGACGGTGCGCGTCCCTTTGATCAGCTCCGACCATTGCCAATCGTTGAAACGATCGGTGGGAAACTGCGTCAGCGCCGGGTGTTTGGTGTCGATCCAGACGCCGAGCGTGCGGCTCCAGGCGGGGTTCATCAGGCGGTTCCAGAACACCGGCACACTGTCGAGCGGCGGCCCGCTCCAGTCCAGATCCGACGCCAGCGGCAGGAACAGCACCTTGCCGCCGGCCGCCAGCGCCGCTTCGGCGGCCGGCCAGCTGTGCGTGACCAGCACGTCCGCCGGCTCCGGCGCGGCGATTTTGGCGGGG
Organism: Duganella sp.; assembly: GCA_036387635.1. Taxonomy (GTDB): domain Bacteria; phylum Pseudomonadota; class Gammaproteobacteria; order Burkholderiales; family Burkholderiaceae_D; genus Rugamonas. Next base: position 699 of record DASVTJ010000518.1, on the reverse strand, counting down.
TACAGCCAGATGTTCCAGTCGTTTTCGGCTAGCGTATTGGCCGCGCTATCGGCCACGCCGGCGATGCCGACTAGAAGGCGATAGGCCTGCGGCGCCACTAGCGCCGCCAGTGGCAGGCGAATCTGTCCGAGCGGGATGTTCTTGCCGATGCCGACGGTCCGGCGTGCGAAGTCGCCGCTGGCGGCAACGCGCCCGGTGGCGTCGAGCAGCTTCCACCAAGGCTGCGCGTCAACCAGCGGCGCGGCGCCGAAGTGGGCGATCTCCACCTCGGCCGTCAGCGTCTCGTCGGTGGTCCAGGTGCGCTTCAGCAGGCGCGCCAGCGGCACCGTTTGGCCGTTGAAGCGACGGAATTCCTCGGCGGTGGCGTAGCCTTTGGATTGCCAGAAGGTGTCCAGAACGCCGACCAGCGCCGTGCCCTGGCCCAGATAGTCGTGCAGGTCCAGCAGCTGATAGCCCATCAAGCCGGGCGTGCGCAGGTTCGCTTCGATCTCCTCCTTGTAGGCTTGCACCTGGAATTTTCCGGAGGCCCAGGCGAAGTCCTTGTTGCGGGCGGCCATGCCGTGGCGCGCCAGCGAATCGCGGAAGATTTCGTAGTTCCCAGGCCGCAGATAACCGCGGAATTTGCGGATGATGTCGTAGTCGGGATAGGCCGCCCACTGGCCCGTCTCGTGCGACACCACCGGCACGTTGACGCCTTCC
>DASVTJ010000517.1:0-4562 GCA_036387635.1 Duganella sp. | reverse complement strand
AAAGCCGCCGCCACGATGTTATGCTTGCGCCATGCCTACCGTACTGATTATTGACGACAACGCGGCCGTCGCCATCGCCCTCGACGTGCTGTTCTCGCTGCACGACATCGACGCGCTGCGCGCCGCCTCGCCCGAAGAAGGCTTGGCGCTGCTGGCGCGCAAACCGGTCGACCTGGTGATCCAGGACATGAACTTCAGCGCCGACACCACCTCCGGCGCGGAAGGCACGGCGCTGTTCCGCGCCATCCGCGCGCGTCATCCCGACCTGCCGGTGATCCTGCTGACCGCCTGGACGCATCTGGACGTGGCGGTCGACCTGGTCAAGGCCGGCGCCGCCGACTACTTGGCCAAGCCGTGGGACGACAACCGCCTGATCGCCACCGTCAACAACCTGATCGAACTGGGACGGGCCAGGCGCGCCCTGCACCGGCGCGAGCAAACGGAATTGACCCAGCGCCGCGAGCTCGAACGCGGCTACGACCTGCGCGGCATGGTGTGGCAGGACCCGGCCACCGAGCGCGTGGTGCACCTGGCCTGCCAGGTCGCGCGCGCCGACATCGCCGTGCTGATCTCCGGCCCCAACGGCACCGGCAAGGAGCGCATCGCCGAAATCATCCAGGCCAATTCGTCGGTGCGCGACGGCCCGTTCGTGGTGCTCAATTGCGGCGCGCTGCCGGCCGAATTGATCGAGGCCGAGTTGTTCGGCGCCGACGCCGGCGCCTACACCGGCGCCTCCAAGGCGCGCGAGGGCAAGTTCGAGGCGGCCGACGGCGGCACCCTGTTCCTCGACGAAATCGGCAATCTGCCGCTGGCCGGGCAAATGAAGCTGCTGCGGGTGCTCGAGACGGGCCGCTTCGAGCGTCTCGGCTCGAACCGCGAACGCCAGGTCAAAGTGCGCGTGGTCAGCGCCACCAATGCCGACCTGCCGGCGATGATCAAGGCCGGCAGCTTCCGCGAAGACCTGTTCTACCGCCTCAACGTGATCGAGCTGCGGCTGCCGCCGCTGGCCGCGCGCCCGGCCGACATCGTGCCGCTGGCGCGCCACTTCCTCGGCGGCGGCAAGGCGTTGCATCCGTCGGCGCAGGCGGCGCTGCTGGCGCACCCGTGGCCGGGCAATGTGCGGGAACTGAAAAACGTCATGGCGCGCGCCGCCCTGCTGGCCGAGGGCGACAGCATCAAGGTCGGCGACCTCGGTCTGCCGGCCGCCGCCCATCCCGTCGTCGAGGAAGGCGCGCGCGAGCCGGACCGCGAGGCCATCGGCCTGGCCCTGCGCCGGGCGGGCGGCGTAGTGGCGCAGGCGGCGGCGGAGCTGGGGCTGTCGCGCCAGGCACTGTACCGCCGCATGGAGCGGCTCGGCATCGCGCGCGCCTGATGGCCCGGCCACCCGCTTCGAAAGACATGCGCCAGAAAGGCTTGCGCCTTTCTCTGCTGACCCGCTGGACCGCCATGGTCGGCACGCTGCTCACCATCGGCATCCTGATCGCGCTGGCCTTGACGCGCTTCTTCCCCGACCGTCCCGGCCTGGTGCTGGCGGTGTGCCTGCTCTGCGTGCTGCCGCTCTCGATCGTCACGATCCGCGCGCAGCTCGAACACATGCTCTCGCTGTTCCGCGCGCTCACCGGCACCGTCACAAGCTATCAGGACGGCGACTTTTCGTTCAGCCTGCACTGGCCGCAAAACGACGAGCTCAGCGACTTGGTCGACGCCCACAACGCGCTCGGCGACGTGCTGCGGCGGCAGCGGCTCGACCTGGTGCAGCGCGAACTGCTGCTCGACACGATGGTGCAGAACACGCCGGTGGCGATGCTACTGGTGAGCGAGGACGGCCCGGTGGTGTACGCCAACATCGCCGCCCGCCAGTTGCTGAACCAAGGCCGCAAGCTCGAAGGCCACCGCATCGACGAGGTGCTGGCCAGGGCCGCGCCGGCGCTGCGCGAGGCGATGGCGCGCGGCGGCGATGGCCTGTTCACGACCAGGGACGGCGGCGACGGCGGCGGCAATGACGACGGCAATGGCTGCGACGACGGCCCCGACCACGAAGAGGTCTACCATCTGGCGCGCCGCAGCTTTGCCCTGAACGGGCGGCGCCACGAACTGCTGCTGCTGCGCCAGCTGACCATGGAGCTGCGCCGGCAAGAGGTGCAGACCTGGAAAAAAGTGATCCGCGTGATCAGCCACGAGTTGAACAACTCGCTCGCGCCGCTGACGTCGCTGGCCCATTCCGGCGCCGAACTGGTGCGGCGCGGCCAGACCGCGCGCCTGCCACAGATCCTGGCCACCATCGAAGAACGCACCCGCCATCTGGAGAGCTTCATTCTCGGCTATGCGCGCTTCGCCAAGCTGCCGACGCCCCGGCTCGAATCACGCCACTGGGCGCCGTTCCTGGCGCGGCTGGCCGAGCAGGTCGAGTTCACGCTGGCCGGCCAGGCGCCGGTCGAGCCATGCGCCTTCGATCCGGCACAACTGGCGCAGGCACTGCTGAACCTGCTCAAGAACGCCCACGAGTCCGGCTCGCCGGCCGGCCAGGTCGGGCTGGAGGTGCGGCGCCTGCACGAGGCGGTGCGCATCGACGTGCTGGACCGGGGTCCCGGCATGAGCGACACCGTGCTCACCAACGCGCTGGTACCGTTCTATTCCACCAAGCGCACCGGCACCGGACTGGGCCTGGCGCTGGCGCGCGAAATTGCCGAGGCGCATGGCGGACGCATCACGCTGGCCAACCGCGAAGGGGGCGGACTGGTCGTCACGATCCTGCTGCCAGTGTCGCCAACTAACAACTAAGTCGGGAGTCTCACCCATCTTTTTCATGTGAATTTTGCGCCGCACCAATTGTTAATTTTCAACTTGTGCCAGCCATGCCCGTGTTTTAGAGAAAATCTATTTGATAATACTATGTGATAAATAAATAAATAAACAACGATATTTTTTAGACATCATAATTACTCTGCATTGCGCCCCTTCTGTTTCTTCCTAGTGTATTTTTGCGGAGTTTAAATAATGAAATTAAAAAAAATCTTGCTGGCGGTAACGCTGGCGGCGTCATTTACGAGCGTTTACGCGGGTAACATCAATGGCGTGCAAACGCCTGATCTGACGTTGGTGGCCAACGGTCCGAATCCGCTGTCCTACAGTGGTCACTTCGGCAACGATCCAAAGGGCATCTTCAGCGATGTGTTCACCTTCACGCCAGTCGCCTCGGCCGGCAGCAAGGCGAGCGCCGCGTTCGTGAACATGGATCTGGATGGCACCGGCATCATCAATTTCGGTGGCGCCACGTTGAACGGTATCGCCTTCACCCAGACCGGCGCCGATCGCTGGTCGCTGGCCAGCACGCTGATTCCGGCCGGCACGCTGACCTTGACCGTATGGGGCGACGCCACCAACGGCGGTTCTTATGGCGGCAACATCAACCTGTTGATGGCGCCGGTACCCGAGCCGGAAACCTACGCCATGCTGCTTGGCGGCCTGGGCCTGCTGGGCGCTGTTGTGCGCCGCCGCAAACAGGCTTGAGCGCCTGCCGGCGACGCCGCAAAAAGACGCTTCGGCGTCTTTTTTTTTTGGCGTGTTTTTCCATAGGCAGCTGGTAAACTGCCGGCATGTCCGTAAAAAACTCCCCCGCCAGATTCGACCAGCCCGGACATCCCCCGGCCACCATCACCGAATTCGAGGGCGTGCGCAGCCTGCACCTGGGCACGTCGTGGGTCCAGGGCGCGATGCGCCTGGCCCGCCCCGACAACATCGAGCTCGAATACGTGCAGATGATGATGATGTGGCTGCTGTTCAACGACGACCCGCGCCACGTGGTGCAGCTGGGCCTGGGCAGCGCGGCGCTGACCAAGTTCTGCCACCGCCGCCTGCCGAAGGCGCGCGTGACGGCGATCGAGCTCAACCCGAACGTCATCGCGATCTGCAACGCGCAGTTCGGCCTGCCGTCGAACGACGAGCGTTTGGACGTGCGCCAAATGGACGCGATGGATTTCGTGCTCGACCCGGCCAACCACGGCACCGTCGACGTGCTGCAGGTCGACTTGTACGACGAGGAGGCGCGCGGCCCGGTGCTCGATTCCCCCGAGTTCTACCAGGCGTGCCACGATTGCCTGCGCGACGGCGGCATGATGACCACCAACGTGTTCGGCGACTTCGCCAGCTACGACAAGAATTTGCAGGCGATGGAGGAAGTGTTCGACGCCGTGGTGTGGCTGCCGGAGGTGCATGACGCCAACATCGTCGTGATCGCCTTCAAGCAGGCGCCGGTGATCGATTTCGCCGTGCTCTACGCGCGCGCCGGCGCCATCAAAAAGAGCCTGAACCTGCCGGCCAAGTCGTGGGTCAACGGCCTCAAAGGCTGGATGCAGGACCAGCAATAACGCGTCCGGCATCCGCGAAATAATCCCCGGTCCCGGCGCCGAAACGGCGCCCGGGCCAAGCGTGTTTTCCGTCTATCGATATGCAAGCAACGCATACCGATGCAGGCGCGCCACAGTTTCGCGCGCTTTTGCGGCAAGGACGGTTCGGGCCGTCGGCCAGATTACGCGACATCGCTTTCCAACGCGAGCAATATT
>DASVTJ010000516.1:0-5042 GCA_036387635.1 Duganella sp. | reverse complement strand
GCCAGGTCGCCGAACTGGTCGGCCGCCTCGGCGAAGGCTTGCTCGGCGTGGCCCAGCGAGCCGGCCAGCACCAGCTCGGTCACCTGTTTGCTCAAGGCTGGCAGGTTGCTTGTTTTGTCGTCGGACATGGTTAATCCTCCTTGTCGAACATTTGGGCGAAGTCGTCGGTGGCACCGTCGTCGTCGGCGACGTCGTCGCCATCGTCGTTGGCCGACAGTTGTTCCAGCGATTGGTCGTCGTCGTCCCACTTGCGCGGGTTTTTATACAAAAACGCGGTGATGATGGCCTGGCGCGCCAGGTCGGGCAAATTGGTTTCCAGCGCCGCGTACATCGCCGCGGCCGCCTCGCCCTTGCACGAGGCCATCGCGAACACGCGCGCGGCGTCGCCGAACTCGTAGTCCTGGGCTTCGGCCAGCAAGCCTTTCGGATCGCTGAACTCGATGTGGTCGACCAGCGCGAAGGCCAGCATGTTGACATCCTCGATGCCGCCGCCGCCGGCGTACTCGGACACCAGCGCGTCGATCATGCGCTGGTAGTTCTTGCGGTCGGGCGGATCGCCCAGAATGCCCTCGATCTGGCCTTCCAGTTCACGCGATTGATAGGCGAACTCGGGGTGTACTTTTCTCATTGCTTGCTTTCGTTTTTTGATGCTGACTAAATATGTTCGGGCGCGTTCAGGCCGGCGGCAACACCGTGCCGTGCAGGTTGAACACCGAGCGCCACAACTGGTACGCTTCCGCTTCCGCGTCGATGATGATGCGGTGGTTCACGCTCTGGTTGTATTCCTCGCGCTTGACCGGGTCGGACAGGATCTCGTAGGCCTTGGTGATGCTCTTGAAGCGCGCCTCGGCGCCCGGCGCGGGGTTGCGGTCCGGGTGGAAACGCATCGCCAGCGAGCGGTAAATCTTTTTGATCTCGTCTTCGGTGGCGTTGGGCGCGATACCCAGCGTGTTGTAGTGATTTTCCATCTTGGAAACTCCAGGCCAGTATGCCGAAACAATTAAAGGAGAATTATACCTGTCGCACCCGCCGCGATCCGGGCCCGGCCGCCGCATCGCGGCATTTCCCCTCGACGCACGGAGGGGATACGGTAAAATGCCCTTTACACGAACTCTTGCAAAGCCAATTTTTCAGATGAGCAACGACAAAAAAAGCCCGGCGTCCGCCTCCGCGCCCGCCGCGGCCCCAGCCCTATCGTCCAACTTCCTGCGCGCCATCGTGGAACACGATCTGGCCGCCGGCGCCCACGTCCGCGAAGGCATGCCAAGCGTCATCACCCGCTTCCCGCCCGAACCGAACGGCTACCTGCACATCGGCCATGCCAAGTCGATCTGCGTCAACTTCGGGCTGGCGCGCGACTATCAAGGCCGCTGCAACCTGCGCTTCGACGACACCAACCCGGCCAAGGAAGAGCAGGAATACGTCGACACCATCATCGACAGCGTCAAATGGCTGGGGTTCAACTATGACTACCCGACCGCCGACGGCGGCGTCGAACACCACCTGCACTACGCCAGCGACTACTTCGACCAGCTGTACGCGATGGCCGAGTACCTGATCGAACAGGGTTACGCCTACGTCGACAGCCAGTCGGCAGACGATATGGCGGCCAATCGCGGCAATTTCAACACGCCGGGCAAGAATTCGCCGTTCCGCGACCGTCCGCGCGACGAATCGCTGCAAATTTTCCGCGACATGAAAGCCGGCAAATACGCCGACGGCGAGCACATCCTGCGCGTCCGGATCAGCGACGACGCCATGGCCTCGCCCAACATGAACATGCGCGATCCGGCCATCTACCGCATCCGCCACGCGCACCATGTGCGCACCGGCGACGCCTGGTGCATCTACCCGATGTACGATTACACGCATCCGATCTCGGACGCGCTGGAAAACATCACCCATTCGCTGTGCACGCTGGAATTCCAGGACCACCGCCCGTTCTACGACTGGCTGCTCGAAACGCTGGCCGAAGGCGGCTTCTTCACGCTGCCGCTGCCGCGCCAGTACGAGTTCTCGCGCCTGAACCTGACCTATGTCGTCACCAGCAAGCGCAAGCTGCGCCAGCTGGTCGAGGACGGCATCGTCAGCGGCTGGGACGATCCGCGCATGCCCACCATCGTCGGCCTGCGCCGCCGCGGCTACACGCCCGAAGCGATCCAGTTGTTCTGCGAGCGCATCGGCGTGACCAAGTCCGACGGCTGGATCGACATGAGCACGCTGGAAGGCTGCCTGCGCGAAGATCTGGACCCGAAGGCGCCGCGCGCCACCGCCGTGCTGCGTCCGCTCAAGCTGATCATCGACAACTATCCGGAAGGCCAGAGCGAGGAATGCACGTCGCCGGTCCACCCGCACCACCCGGAAATGGGCGTGCGCACCTTCCCGATCTCGCGCGAGCTGTGGATCGAGGAGGAGGACTTCATGGAAGTGCCGAGCAAGGGCTATTTCCGCTACTACCCGCCGGTCGACGACAAGCCGGGCAGCCGCGTGCGCCTGCGCCACGGCTATGTGACCGAGTGCACCGGCTTTGACAAGGATGAGAACGGCAAAGTGGTGGCGGTGCACGTCAACTACTTCCCGGATTCCAAGTCGGGCACGCCGGGTTCGGACAACTACAAGGTCAAGGGCAATATCCACTGGGTCTCCGCCGCCACCGCGCTGCAAGCCGAAGTGCGGTTGTTCGACCGCCTGTTTACCGATGCCCAGCCGGACGCCGGGGGCAAGGAATTCCTGTCGCTGCTGAACCCAAACGCCAAGGAAGTGGTGACCGCCTACCTGGAACCGGGCATGAGCGCGGCCGCGCCCGACCAGCGCTTCCAGTTCGAGCGCCATGGCTACTTTGTGGCCGACCGCGTCGACTCGCTCGAGGGCAAGCCGGTGTTTAACCGCATCGTGACGCTAAAGGACAGCTTCGTCGCGAAATAAAGCCCCCAGCACGTCATTAGCCGGCGCTTTCCGCAAGGAGGCGCCGGTTTTTTTGATCCTTCGCAAATGAAATGTTCAGGATAAATGGCATTATTCATAAAATAACTTGACGCGGACGAGTAATATTTTCTATATTCAAAGAGGCGGAAATCACACAAGTTGCTTGAAAGGCAATCATCATGGAGGTACTCCTCGCGCAGCGACAAATGTTTTCCCCGCCAAAATCCGTCTGGTGGGCGGGGATCATGCTGTCGCTGGGAGTCGGCGCGCTGTGCTATGTCGCCGCATACAAGATGGTCGAATACGACGCCGGCGAGCGCTTTATGCATCAGGCGCGCAATGCCCAGTACCACATCAGCTCGCGCATCGACACCTACACCGACGTGCTGCGCGCCACCGCCAGTTTTTTCGACGCCAGCGACCGCGTCGACCGCGAAGCGTTCCACCGTTTCGTCGGCGGCCTGAAACTGGCCACCCAGTTCCCGGCGCTGGTGAGCATCAACTTCGCCGAGTTCGTCACCGACGCCCAGCGCGAGCAGTTCGAGAAAAAATCCCGACAGAGCGGCGACGGCACCCCCAACGGTTACCCCGACTATCGCATCGAGCCGTCCGGCCGCCGCGTCGACTACTCCGTCATCACGATGATCGAACCGATCGCGGCCTTCCGCTGGCGTGTCGGCCTCGACATCACGCACAAGCCGGCCGTGGCCCAGGCGTTGTCCACCGCGCGCAACACGGGCGAGGTCAGCACCTCCGGCAAGCAGATCGACATGGACAGCTTCGGCCAGGGCGGCGGCATGGCGATCCGCCTGCCGCTGTACCGCAAGGACATGCCGCTGACCAGCATCGACGAGCGCCGCGCCGCCTATAAGGGATCGGTCGGCATCGGCTTTAGCGTGCCGCGCCTGGTGCAGCTGGCGATGGACCAGATGCAGGTGCGCGACGTGCGCCTGCGGTTGTACGACGGCGGCGAGAGCGCCGACCGCCTGACGGCGGCGTCGCCCCCTGCCCTGCTGTTCGACAACAAACTCGACGGCGGCGAGGCGCTGCGCTCGGCCGACGAGTTCACCGTGGTGCTGCCGCTGATCTTCAACGGCCGCCAGTGGCGCGCCCATTTCAGCGCGCCCAAGGCGGCCTGGTCCAGCCGCTTCGACTTGTTCCTGCCGTGGCTGGCCATGACGGCCGGTTTCGTCGGCTCGCTGCTGTGTTACCTGCTGATCCACACGCTGTCGTCGTCGCGCATGCGGGCCATCAAGATGGCCAAGGTGATGACCAAGGAACTGCGCGACAGCCAGGCCAAGCTGCAGCAATCGCACCACAAGCTGCGCCGCCTGGCCGCCCACGCCGACCAGATCAAGGAGCAGGAGCGCAAGCGCATCGCGCGCGAAATCCATGACGACCTGGGCCAGAACCTGCTGGCACTGCGGATCGAGGCCGATATCCTGGCCAGCCGCACATCGCTGCGCCATCCGCACCTGAACGCGCGCGCCAACGCCACGCTCAAGCAGATCGACGACACGATCCGCAGTGTGCGCAACATCATCAACGACCTGCGGCCAAACGTGCTCGACCTGGGACTTTCCGCCGCGGTCGAATGGCAGACCACGCAATTCCGCAAACGCTCGGGCATCGAATGCGATGTGCTCGATCCGGACGGCACGCCGGACGTGGACGACCGCTGCGCCGTGGCGCTGTTCCGCGTGCTGCAGGAATCGTTGAGCAATATCCAGCAGCATGCCCGGGCCACGCATGTGCGGGTGGAACTGCGCCAGCTCGGCGGCACGCTGCGGATGATCATCGCGGACAACGGCATCGGCCTGCACGATGGCAGCCGCAACAAGAACGGCTCGTTCGGCCTGGTCGGTATCGAAGAGCGCATGAGCCTGTTGGGTGGCGATTGCTCGATCATCAGCCGTCCGCACGGCGGCACCACCGTGACCGTGACGGTGCCGGTGGCATGGCGCGCCACGCAACCCGCAGTCGGCGAGTTCGTCAATTAAAGTTTTCAGTCGGAACTGCAACTTGTCCCATAGTAGCCTTTTATAGTTTGACGTAGATCAATAGCTCTTTTTGAGCAGGCGCAACAATAAGCCTTGTCAAAAACATTGATTTATCTC
>DASVTJ010000515.1:0-4274 GCA_036387635.1 Duganella sp. | reverse complement strand
GCTGATGCTGTCGGCCGCCACCTATCAGCTGACCCAGACCAACGTGCTGACCACCGATCCGGCCAGCCCGCGCAACCAGGTGCAGCAAGGCGAGGTACGCTCGCGCGGCTTCGAGTTCGAGGCCAAGGGCCGCATCGGCCGCGACGCCCAGATCATCGGCGCCTACACCTACACCGACGTGCGCACCACCAAGGCCAGCCCGCTGTTCCCGGAACAAGTCGACAAGCGCGTCGCCGGCGTGCCCTACAACCAGCTGTCGCTGTGGGGCGACTCCACCCTGGCCGCGTTCGGCCTGCCGAACGTCAAGCTGGGCATGGGCGGCCGCTATGTCGGTGAAACCACCAGCCAGTGGCACGAGCTGACCGGCGGCGACTACACCGTCTTCGACGCCATGGCCAGCTACACCACCGGCCCTTGGCGCCTGGCGCTCAACGTCAGCAATGTCACAGATAAAACCTTCGTCACCGCCTGCCCTTTCCGCTGCTTCTACGGCGAGCAGCGCAAGGTGATCGGCTCGGTCAGCTATCGCTGGTAGCAAGCCGCTGCGGCGTCAATGACTGGGTCGACTAAACAAACGTCATGGCAAAACGTCTACTGTAGTTACCAGTGTTTCGCAATGAGAATTTCAACAGTAATAACGCCAATTCCGGCTGGTCCACCCTTTTTTTCATTCATGTCTGAGCTCAATAATATGTACCGACAAGAAGTGCCCCGCACCCAACTGACCCCGATCGCCCGCGCCGTTCAGGCCGGCTTGTTCGGCCTCTTCGTCACCGGCGCCGCCTGCGCGGCCGACGCCCCGCCATCCGACACCGAAGCCACGCTGCCTGTCGTTTCCGTCAAGGCCGAGCAGGAGGCGCCGACCGGGCCGGTGCAGGGCTACGTGGCCAGCCGCAGCGCCACCGGCACCAAGACCGACACGCCGCTGGTCGAAACGCCGCAGTCGATCACGGTGGTCGGCGCCGAGCAAATCGAGATCCTGAAGGCCCAGAACATCAACGACGCCATCGCCTACTCGGTGGGCGCGATGCGCCTGCCCTATTCCGAACGCATCGGCGACGAAATCCTGCTGCGCGGCTTCTCGATCCCGACCACGCTGCGCGATGGCACACGCTACCAGGTCAACCGCTTCGACGGCCAGCAAGAGGTCTACGGTCTCGAACGCATCGAGGTGCTCAAGGGCGCCGCGTCGATCCTGTACGGCTCGGCCGAGCCGGGCGGCATCGTCAACACCGTCAGCAAGCGCCCGACCACCGAGGCTTTGCATGAGCTCAACGTCGAACTGGGCTCGTTCAGCCGCAAGCAAGTCTCGGGCGACTTCGCCGGCGCGCTGTCCGAGGACGGCGCCTGGTCGTACCGCCTGACGGGACTCAAGCGCGACGGCGATACCTTCATCGACCACATCACCGATAACCGCACCTATATCGCACCCGCCCTGAAATGGCAGATAAGCCCGGCCACCAGCGTGACCCTGCTGTCCGAGTACCAGCGCGACCGCAGCGGCTACGGCGGCGACGGCCTGCCATTGGCCGGCACGGTGCTGCCGAATGTGAACGGCCGACTGCCGCGCAGCACCTTCATCGGCGAGCCCGGCTACGACCGTTACAACATCAAGCGCTACTCGTTCGGCTATATCCTGGAACACGCGTTCAACGACAAGCTGAAACTCAGACATAGCCTGCGCCGGTACCATATGGACCAGGACTGGTCCGCCATCGGCGTTTCCGATTTCGGCGCCGACCAGCGTACCGTGCAGCGCACGGGGCAGGACCGCGTCGAGGAGTCGTCCCGCGTCAGTTCGGACACGACGCTGCAATACGACTGGCAAGCGGGCGGCGTGTCGCACAAGACGCTCGTCGGCGTCGACTATGCCGATTCCGATTGGGACAGCGGCCGCTATCGCCGTACCGCCGCCGCGCTGGACTTGTACGCGCCCGTCTATGGCGGCGCCCTGGGCCCGGCGGTGCCACGCAACGGCTGGCGCTCCGACGTCAGGCAGCTCGGCCTGTACGCTCAGGACCAGATGAAGTTCGCCGACAAGTGGGTGCTGCTGCTCGGCGGCCGCCATGACCGGGTGCGGCAGACCGAGTGCAGCTACTTCGTCCCGACCAATTGCTACACCGATAACCAGCGCACCAAGGCCTCGACCGGGCGCGCCGGGTTGGTGTACCTGGCCGACAACGGCCTGGCGCCGTTCGTCAGCTTCAGTCAATCGTTCGCGCCGGTCACCGGCGTCGACCGCCTCGGCAACCGTTTCGATCCCACCCGTGGCGAGCAGTTCGAGGCCGGCGTGCGCTACCAGCCCGCCGGCGGCGCCATGATGCTGTCGGCGGCCACCTATCAACTGACCCAGACCAATGTTCTCAGCACCGATCCGGCCAACATCCAGTACCAGTTGCAGCGCGGCGAAGTGCGCTCGCGCGGCGTCGAGCTCGAAGCCAAGGGACGCGTCGGCCGCAACGCCCAGATCATCGCCGCCTACACGTACACCGACGCGCGCACCACCAAGGCCAGCGCGCTCAATCCGGAACAGGTCGGCCGGCGCAGCGAAAGCGTGCCGTACAACCAGCTCTCGCTGTGGGGCGACTACAGCTTCGGCGATGCCGGCCTGCCCGGCCTGAAGATCGGCCTGGGCGCCCGCTACGTCGGCGAGACCGTCAGCATCTGGCAACAAACGCCGGCGCCGGACTTCACGCTGGCCGATCTGATGGTCAGCTACAGCACCGGTCCATGGCGTGTGGCGCTCAACGTCACCAACGTCGCCGACAAAACCTATATCGCCTCGTGCCCGAGCCAGTGCTTCTTCGGCGAACCGCGCAAGGCCATCGCGACGCTCACCTACCGCTGGTAAGCGCCGGCGGCCGGCGGCCTTGCGGCGCATAACGCGGGATCGGCATACCGATCCCGCGTTTTTTTACGTCACCAGATTGACCACGTCGGCCAATACCTGTGGATGCTCGACGATGCCGCCGTGATCGGTGGCGACGCGCCGATGGGACAGTCCTTCCCCGCCCAGCTGGCGCGCCAGTTGCGCGACCACGGCGTCGGGCTGGTCGTCGATCCACCAGCAATGCACCGCGCCCGCCACCGCCGGAAGCGGATGCGCCGAGTTGCTGCCGGCGCGCGCGAGACAGCAATCGACCAGGAAAATCCTGACCAATTCTTCCGCCGGAACGTCCCGGCGGGAGCCGGCGCGCTGCGGGCCGCGCAGCACGAGACGGGTCCAGTCGATCAGCTCCCGCTCGTCCACCATTGGATCGTCCACGTCGGCCAGCGCGTCGGCATGCGCGCCGGCCCATCCGCTCACCCCGCGCAGCAGCTTGGCATAATCGGCCCGCCAATCAGCGCGCGCCCAACCAGCCGCGTGCACCGTGGGAACCCCGGCGTCGATCAGGCCCACGAACGCCATGCTCTGCCCCTGCGCCTCGAGCCGCGCGGCGATCAGCGCCGCCAACGTACCGCCCAGCGACCAGCCAAGCACACTGTAAGGTCCGTGCGGCTGCACCGCGCGAAGGTAACGCACGTAGTCGTCGGCCATCTGTTCGAGCGAACTGTCGCGATGCGCCGGATCGTTCAGTGTGCGGCAGGCTACGCCATAAACGGATCGCTTGCCATTGAGCTTGCGCGCCAGCGGCAGATATGCCAGCACCGTGCCCAGTCCGGAGTGAATGCAGAACAACGGTGCAGCGCCGTCCACGCTCTGGTTCAGCAACGTCACCGGGTTGGGCGCTTCCGCCAGGCTTTGGATGGTTGGGCGGCTCATCAGGGCCTGCAAGGTGAAACGCGGCACCTTGGGCGCCCCGGCGCGGACCAGTGCAAGCACCCGCAGCGCGGCGATCGAATCGCCGCCAAGTTCAAAAAAGTTGGCGTTCCGCCCCACGCGCGGCACCCCCAGCACCTGGGCCCAGATATCGGCCAGGGCCTCTTCCGCCGCGCCTTGTGGCGGCGCGTACTCGACACCGCGCTCGCCGCCGGGTTGCGGCAGCGCCTTGCGGTCCACCTTGCCGTTGGCGTTCAGTGGCAGGGTCTCCAGCGCCACGATCAGCGACGGCACCATGTAGTCGGGCAGCGCGCGGCCCAGACGTTCGCGCAACACCGCCGCGTCGATGGACTGACCGGCCTGCGCCGAAACGTAGGCGACCAATCGCGCGCCTGCGGGGCCGGTATGCGCCACCACGACCGCCTCGCGCACCTCCGGTTGCGCCAACAGTTGGGCCTCGACTTCGCCCAGTTCGATGCGGAAGCCGCGAATCTTCACCTGATGGTCGATGCGG